>NZ_JBXWNE010000018.1:0-79862 GCF_059610225.1 Ruegeria sp. YTSA105 | reverse complement strand
GGTAGGGATCGAACCTACGACCAATTGATTAACAGTCAACTGCTCTACCGCTGAGCTACGCCGGAACGGTTCGCGCCATATAGCAACCCGAAATTTCGCCGTCCAGAGGGGAAGCGCGGTTTTGGAAAAAAATTTACCTCGGCATCTATGGGGTTCTGGCGAAGATCGCGCCGACGGATAACTTTGACTGCGGTGCAACCAGAAATCGGCACGTAAGATCAACGAGATGGGCGAATACATTCCGTTCGGCAGCGGGCAACAGGGCGGCGGGGGTTTCGGTATAGATTCGCTCGGCCAATTCCCGGGCGGTCCCTGGCCTGGTTTCCAAAGCATACAGAATCTGTTTTTCCCGGGCGCGCCGGTGGGTGATCAACCAATCGAGCCTTTTGGCAGGGTCGTTAATCGGTGCGCCATGCCCTGCGTGGAATACGGACCAGTTATGTTGCCCTAGCTTTTCGCAAGCCGCCATGAAATCGGTCAGATCACCATCAGGTGGTGACACCAGTGAACTGGCCCAACCCATCACATGATCGGCGGTAAAGCAGACATCCCCCCAACCCAGCGCGATATGGTTACCAAGATGACCGGGCGTATGGATCACATTCAACTGCCACCCTTCGGCGGCGATTACATCTCCATCTTCGACTTCGATATGCGGGCGGAACGCCGTGTCGATCCCTTCACCTCCGCCTGCGAGCCCCTGAGTAGCCAATTCGGCCATCACCTCACTGCGGCCTGCTTCGGGGCCTCCGAAAGCAATGATCTTTGCTTGCGTTCGTTCGGCCAGCGGTGCAGCAAGCGGAGAGTGGTCCAGATGAGAATGTGTGACAATGATGTGGCTGATCCGTTGTCCGGGTTTAACCGCGTTCAGGATTGCATCCAGATGGTCCGCATTGGCAGGGCCGGGGTCAATCACCGCAAGATCGGTTTGGCCAAGCAAGTATGTATTGGTGCCGCGATATGTCATCGGAGACGGGTTGGGGGCAAGAATCCGCCTCAGGCCCGGTTGTAATTCGTCATCTCGACCTGGCATTGGATTGAAATCGTCCGGTGCTTGCATTCTGCACTCTTTCTCTCGTCTGAACAGCCCGTTAGGTTTAACCCATGACGACGCAATGGCTCAAACTTTATATGCCGCGCAGCCTGTATGCTCGGGCGGCTTTGATTCTCATTTTGCCGGTGGTGGTGATGCTGCTGGTGATCAGTGTCGCCTTTTTGCAAAAGCACTTGGAAGATGTCACCGCGCAAATGACTCGTGCCGCATCGCGTGAGGTTACGCTGGTTACGGATGTGATAGAACATTCTGAAACGCAGCATCAGGCGGTGGCCGAACTTCGGCCCGATCTGGCCGCGCTTGATATGAAACTGCGGTTTCTCGGGATAAACGAAACGCCAGTCATCGGGAATCGCCGCTGGTATGATTTCATTGCACCTCAAGTCGAATCCGAGTTGCGCGCCCTGCTTCCCGATCTTGTAGCGGTCGCCTTGCCAAGCGGGCAGGAGGCTCGATTGTATCTGCAGACGGATTTGGGTGTATTGCAGCTAACTTTCGACCGTCGGCGATTGTCCCCAACCGCGCCGCATCAGTTGATTGTGACCGTCTTGTTCTTTGCGATCATCATGACAACCATTTCGTTTTTGTACATGCGCAACCAGCTACGACCGATCACCCGTCTGGCCGAGGCTGCACAGGCGTTCGGACGCGGGCGGGTTGTTCCTTATTCGCCAGGCGGCGCGATCGAGGTGCGAGCGGCTGGCAGTGCGTTTCTGGATATGCGCGCCCGGATTGAGCGTCAGATGGAGCAGCGCACCATGATGCTGTCCGGTGTCAGCCACGATTTGCGAACGCCTTTGACGCGTCTCAAGCTTGGGCTGTCTTTGTTGCCCGAAGGTGAGGCAGCGCCATTGCAACAGGACGTGGATGAAATGCAGCTATTGCTGGACGCGTTTTTGGACTTTTCCAAAGGAGCGGCAGAAGTGGCGCCGGAATCCGTAGACCCTGAGAGGTTCCTTCGGCAGATCGTCAAGGATGCGTGCAGGGCAGGGCATAAGGTCGAATTGGTAAAGGTTGATGGCGCAGGAACCGCGATGTTGCGCCCGACGGCTATTCGTCGCGCGGTAGAGAATTTGATCGGGAATGCGGTCAGGTATGGAAATCGCGCTGAGATCAGCCTGTCGGTCTCTTCCAAATCGCTGCGTATCCGCGTCGAAGATGATGGTCCGGGTATTCCGCCCGAGCAGCGCACCGAAGCGGTCAAACCTTTCTCGCGATTGGATCCGGCGCGCAACCAGAATCGGGGCAGCGGTGTTGGTCTAGGGTTGGCCATTGTGGCAGATGTCGCCCGAGCCCATGGCGGCGTGCTTCGATTGGGCAAAAGCGAACATCTGGGCGGTCTGTGTGCCGATATTATCATCGGTCGCTAGAGCATCGTGCACCGGACCTCTGCTCTGCCAAATCTGGTGTGAGTTCATCTTGGCTTGTCGGATGTTCAGTGACCGATAAACTGATTCAAGCGCCTGAAAAGTTACCGGGATATCCCGGGCGGGAATCGAAGATATGTCCTGAAACCGTGGGGCACTTGCCTCGCAACCTATTGTTAGGTCGTGGAGCATCTCTCTCTATTTTCGGGCCAGTCGAGCGTTGTTTTTAAAGGGAAATTTGCGGATTTTGGTAGGCCCGGAGGGACTCGAACCCCCAACCAAAGCGTTATGAGCGCTCTGCTCTAACCAATTGAGCTACAGGCCCGCCTAGGCGCTTTGCCTATCATGGTGAACGCCCGCGTCAAGCCTGACCGTTGCAACATCTCCAACAATCGACTAACCCGCGCGGGAACCATTCAAAAGAGGTTGGCCATGACAGCAGGCAAAAACGGAATCACCTACGCGGATGCGGGCGTTGATATTGATGCGGGGAATGCTCTGGTCGACCGGATAAAACCTGCTGCCAAGCGGACCAACAGATCCGGTGTGATGAGCGGGCTGGGCGGGTTCGGCGCATTGTTCGACCTGAAGGATGCAGGTTATCGGGACCCGATTCTTGTCGGCGCCACCGACGGTGTTGGCACCAAGTTGCGGATCGCGATTGATACAGGCCTGGTCGATGGCGTCGGTATCGATCTTGTGGCCATGTGCGTCAACGATCTGATCTGTCAGGGGGCTGAGCCACTTTTCTTCCTCGACTATTTCGCCACAGGCAAACTGGATACCGAGACCGCCGCACGGATTATTGAGGGCATTGCCGAAGGCTGCGTTCAATCGGATTGCGCATTGATCGGTGGTGAAACTGCCGAGATGCCGGGCATGTATCCCGATGGTGATTTCGATTTGGCCGGGTTTTCGGTCGGTGCGATGGAGCGCGGCGCACACCTTCCTGCAGATGTTCAAAAGAGTGACGTGTTGCTTGGGCTGGCCTCAAACGGGGTGCATTCCAATGGCTATTCGCTAGTGCGCAAGCTGGTCGAGATCTCGGGCCTGGGTTGGGATGCGGCATCGCCCTTTGGGGATGGATCGCTGGGCGAGGCACTGCTGACCCCGACGCGCCTTTACGTGAAACCTGCGCTACAGGCGATCCGGACAGGCGGGGTGCATGCGCTCGCCCATATCACCGGCGGTGGCCTGACCGAAAACCTGCCACGGGTGCTGCCCGAAGGGCTGGGTGCCCAGATCGACTTGAACTCCTGGGATTTGCCACCCGTATTCCGCTGGATGGCAGAAACCGGCGGTATTGCTGAATCCGAGATGCTCAAGACTTTCAACTGCGGCATCGGCATGATCGTGGTTTGCGGCGCAGAGCAGGCCGACGACCTGTCGGCACTGCTGGCCCAAGCTGGTGAGACGGTTTCGCGGATTGGCACCGTGACCGACACCGCAGGAGTGGCCTATTCGGGCAAATTGCTGTGAGCCATAAGCGCGTCGCCATTCTGATCTCGGGCGGGGGGTCGAATATGGTCTCTCTGGTCGACAGCATGACCGGTGACCATCCGGCGCGGCCCTGTCTGGTCCTGTCGAACGATGCCGGGGCAGGCGGGCTGAAAAAGGCAGCTGATCGGGGAATTGCAACCGCAGCCGTTGATCACCGACCCTTCAAAGGCGACCGCGCGGCTTTCGAAGCCGAGCTGCTGAAACCGTTAGAGCAAGCACAACCGGACATCGTATGTTTGGCCGGGTTCATGCGGGTGCTGACCGGTGATTTCGTCTCGCGCTTTCAGGGTCGGATGCTGAACATCCACCCGTCACTGTTGCCAAAATACAAGGGTCTGAACACCCATGCCCGTGCGATTGCAGCAGGTGATATCGAGCATGGATGCTCGGTTCATGAGGTGACCGCTGCGCTGGATGATGGCCCAATCTTGGGGCAAGCCCGCCTGAATATTGAAGCTGGAGACACTCCTGAGACTTTGGCGGCGCGCGTTCTGACCTACGAACACAGGCTTTATCCGGCCGTATTGCGCCGCTTTGCCGGAAATGACCGCACGCCGGTGCTTTTGCCGTGAATCCCGCGGGGTGATTTACACGCGGTTGCCATTCGGCCTATGGTTCGCCCGACGGCCCGGAAACGTGTAGGACTGACGGGTGATTAAAAACAAAAGCAAGAATAGCACCACGAATGAAAACCCTCACGACGACGCAAGAGCTGGCCGATTTCTGCAAAGCGGCTGCGGCCTTTGATTACGTAACCGTAGATACCGAGTTCCTGCGCGAACGGACCTACTATTCAAAACTTTGCCTGCTTCAACTGGCGGTCCCGTCGCCCGACGAAGACAGCGCCGTTTTGGTCGACCCGTTGGCCGAAGGGATGACTCTGGAGCCTTTGTACGAGCTCTTCGCCGATGAAAGCGTGGTCAAAGTATTTCACGCAGCCCGTCAGGATCTTGAGATTTTCTGGGTTGAGGCGGGTGTGTTCCCCAACCCTCTGTTCGACACGCAGGTCGCTGCTATGGTCTGCGGATTTGGCGAGCAGGTTGGCTATGAAACCCTGGTGCGCAAGATTTGTAAGGAAGGCGTGGACAAGACCTCTCGATTCACCGACTGGTCACGCCGCCCGCTGTCCGAGGCGCAAAAGACCTATGCGCTGGCGGATGTAACGCATCTGCGGAAAATCTATGAATATCTGGCGGCCGAGCTGACGAAAACCAAGCGCAGCCATTGGGTCGCCGAAGAGCTGCGCACGCTGACGCAATCCGGCACCTATGAGATCCAGCCCGAAAACGCGTGGAAGCGTATCAAAACCCGGACGAACTCGGCCAAGTTTCTGGCCGTTGTTCGCGAGTTGGCCGAGTTCCGCGAAGCCTATGCGCAGGAAAACAACGTACCGCGCAGCCGTGTGTTCAAAGATGACGCGCTGATCGAACTGGCATCGACCAAGCCGAAATCTTTCTCAGATTTGGGTGGATCGCGCCTGCTGCTGCGCGAGGCCCGCAAAGGGGTCATTGCGGATGGGATTCTGGCCGCCGTCAAAAAGGGTGTTAATTGCCCACCAGAAAAATTGCCCAAGATTGATACCAGCCGTGACAAGTTGAAGGTAAATCCTGCGCTTGCCGACCTATTGCGGGTGCTGCTGAAATCAAAAACGGAAAGCTCGGGCGTGGCCGCCAAACTGATTGCTACCAGTTCCGAACTGGATCAGATCGCAGCCGGTGAACGGGAATTACCTGCAATGTCCGGTTGGCGGTACGAGGTATTCGGCGAAGATGCCCTGAAACTGTGCGATGGCAAAATCGCCCTGGCAGCTAAAGGGCAGACCGTCACGGTCGTAGAGCTTTAGCAGGAATTATCTGCGGCGGGATTCCAGGGCATTTTGTTCCCCTTTGACACGGACCAGCCGAATGTTTGCAAGCTCGTCTCGGCTGATATTGATTGCATTGGATACCCTTCGGGACCGTTCGGTCCCCTGGCTTGTCGCATATGACGGGTAGTCGACACGGAACGTGAATTCGAGAATGCCGTTTTTTGCATTCTCTTCGCTTTCAACACGAACAAGCCGCGCATTATATGCACCCTGCCTTGCAGCAATCCCAGTCGTGTAAACGATAGCTCCATTCGGAATTGGATCGATCCGCAATTCTTCGATCTTGGCGATCGGGAAGCTCTTATCCTCGGGTGGCTTCTTGGAAAACAGGCCAACACCATCGTCTGTCTGGGGAACCAGCGCATTTGCATCGTTCACCGAGACTTCAGAGGGTGCCGGAGTACTGGACCCAAACCAGTTTGTCGGGTTGACCCGAGAATCACGCCAAGCGCTGCAAGCCGACAGGGTCAAGGCAGCAGCCAAAAGAACAGACAGTGATTTCTTCATCGTCACAACACCCAGAGCAGTCTATATGGCAATGAGTTATCGCACTTTTCCGGGTTTGAAAAGCCACGTGGGGGGCTGGACAGATGCTGGTCAGGATCATAGTTCAAAAAATGTGAACCCAATGAGAGGACAGCCCCGAGATGGCGACACCTGCTTTTGAAGAAATCGTCGAAGATTTCGAATTCCTGGAGGACTGGGAAGACCGGTACCGCCATGTCATCGAGCAGGGGAAAGCGATGGCGCCATTGGATGATGCGTTGAAGGTGCCTGCAACCAAAGTCCATGGTTGCGCCAGCCAGGTCTGGCTGCATCCCAGTGTCGAGGGAGGGACCTTTCATTTTGACGGCGACAGTGATGCTCTGATCGTGAGGGGGCTGATTGCGGTTCTGCGATCCCTATATAACGGCCTGCCGGTTCAAGAAGTCCCGCAGGTTGACGCAGGAGGCGAACTGGCGCGGCTGGGGTTAAACGATCATCTTTCCGCGCAACGATCTAACGGTTTGAGGGCGATGATCGACCGTATCCGCGAGGTCGCGATAGAGGCCGCCTAAAGCGGGCGGTTGGCCCAGTCGCTCAGCGTGGATTGCAGATCACCATAACCGGTAAAACGGCGCTCGAAAGCCAGGCCCATTCGGTCTGCGCACTCCTTGGCCCGTTCGGTCAGAACCGCATCATCAGTCTGTGCCTGATAAACCAGTTTCGTGTAGTTGCCGAAATACATTTCCCTAAGCTCGGGGTGCCGATCCAGCCCCAGCGGCTTCCAGACGAAGGCATCGAATTGACGTGCCAGAAAATCTGTTAGGTAGAACGCTGTAGTTTCATCCTCGCCGCGATTTTCAAAGACCTGGTTCCCCTCGAAGAAAGAATAGCAGTGGGGCCCTTTAATCATCTCCACGCCCATCTCCCCGCAGGCTTTCTGCAACAGGCCACCGGTGCCGCAATCTGCGTAGACGACATAAACTTTATCGTATTGGTCGCGGTGTTTGGCAACGGCCTCTTCCACCGCCTGCGTGATCCGTTCCGGGTGGATGTGCAAGATGGCGGGCAAGCAGGTCAGTTCCATATGATCCCAGCCATTACGACGCTTTAGGTCCAGGATTTCCCGCGCCAGCGCACCGCAGGCCAATAACAGAATTCGCCCTGCGCCGTGATGGTCTGAATAGCCCTGCGTTGTCAGGCTGGCGTCGTCGGGAAGTTGGTCCTGAGTCATTTCGCGCCTCTTTCTCGTTATCTAGAAAATCGGCTTATTCGGCGGCTGGCAAGCCCGTATTCGACACATAATGTCGGCTTCGGATCAGGGTAGGGTGAATAAATGAAAAAGGCCGCCCGAAAACCGGACGGCCCTGAAATGGTTTAGATGTCGATCAACCCGCCAGCTGATTGTGCTTGCGCGAGACAAAATCCTTTGCCGTCTCAACAGCTACGGCCGCGTCACGGCAATAGGCATCAGCACCGATCGCCTTGCCGAACTCTTCGTTCAGGGGCGCGCCGCCAACCAGAACGATATAGTCGTCGCGCCGACCCTGTTCGATTAGTGTGTCGATCACGACTTTCATATATGGCATGGTCGTCGTCAGCAGGGCCGACATGCCCAGAATATCGGGCTGTTCGGTATCAAGCGCTTCCAGATAGTTTTCGACGGGGTTGTTGATGCCGATATCAACAACCTCGAATCCGGCGCCTTCCATCATCATTGACACCAGGTTTTTGCCAATGTCGTGAATGTCGCCTTTAACAGTGCCGATCACCATTTTACCAACGCGCGGTGCGCCGGTTTCGGCCAGCAGCGGCTTGAGGATAAACATGCCGCCCTTCATTGCGTTTGCGGCCAGCAAGACCTCGGGTACGAACAGAATGCCGTCACGGAAGTCGTGGCCCACGACCGTCATGCCGCCGACCAGTGCTTTCGTCAGGATGTCATAAGGTGTCCATCCGCGCTCCAGCAGGATGTTCACACCTTCTTCGATTTCTTCTTTCAGACCGTCGTAAAGGTCATCGAACATCTGTTCGACCAGTTCGTCGTCGTTCAGTTCGGACAGGACGATGTCTTCTTCATCGGACATGGGGCGTTTCCCTGAGCTGTTCGGGCCTTGCGCCCGTGGTGGCATTTTTTCCGTTTTGGCCATTTCGCCGTAATACTACTGTGACGATTGCGACCTTGGCAGTTCCGAGACCGACCTATAGGCCAAATTTGTCGTTATCTCGACGTCATTTTACACATGAACATCCTGCAATTCGTTCAAATGCACCAATTGTTCAGGGCCTGATTGGGGTTCTGATGATGCCTCAGCAAGGTAAATGTGCCGCTTGCCGGACCGGTCGATATTCCATATACCAAATAGCATGAACAAAAGTAGAACAAACCTTCCTTCGGCCATTGCCAAGGGGCGAGCAGCCACGGAAAATACGGCAGGCAGATTCGAACGGTTTGACACAATCCCCTGCGATGACGGCTGGGGGTATGATGACGATCTTCCTCCGTTGCGGACTGAAGTCAGGCACGAGACGGCACGCAGCATAATCACTTATAACCGCTCCCCCGACTTGCCATTTGATCGTTCGATCAACCCCTATCGGGGGTGCGAGCACGGCTGCATCTATTGCTTTGCACGGCCCAGCCACGCCTATCTGGGTCTGTCGCCGGGGCTGGATTTTGAGACGCGCTTGATTGCCCGACCCAATGCGGCCGAGCTTCTTCGCAAAGAGCTTTCTGCGAAAGGTTACAGTGTTGCGCCGATTGCGATTGGAACCAATACAGACCCTTATCAGCCTGTTGAAAAAAACCTGGGAATCACAAGGTCTTGTTTGTCGGTGCTTACAGAGTTTCGCCATCCGGTTGCGATTGTGACCAAGGGGGCATTGATCGAACGTGATCTCGATCTGCTCGCAAAGATGGCGGAACAGGGTTTAGTTCGGGTCGGGATATCTCTGACCACGTTGGATGCGGATTTATCGCGCCGAATGGAGCCACGGGCACCCGCGCCAAATCGGCGCCTGAAAATCATTCGCAGGCTGACCGAAGCGGGGGTTCCGGTGCGGGTCATGACCTCTCCTTCAATTCCCGGTTTGACAGATCATGAGATGGAAAGCCTGTTAGAGGCGGGCAGGGATGCCGGGGCGGATGCAGCAAGCTGGATTATGCTGCGGTTGCCGCGCGAAGTTTCGGAACTTTGGCAAACCTGGCTGCAAGAGCAAGAGCCAACGCGCGCCGAAAAAGTCATGTCCAAGCTTCGGCAAATGCACGGGGGCCGGGACTATGATCCGCGTTGGGGCCACCGAATGCGCGGTGAGGGCGAATATGCCGAGATGGTGGCTAAACGGTTTTCACTGGCTGTAAAGCGACTGGGCCTTGCAACGCGTACCCCGAAGCTGCGGTGCGATTTGTTCGATATCCCGCCCCAAGCCGGGGACCAGTTGACGCTGTTCTAACAAATCAGCCCCGGATTCTGGTCCGGGGCTGTTTGGTTTGTTGGGAATCGAAATCAGCGTTTTTCGATGTCCACGTAATCGCGACTGGTTTCGCCCAGATAGAGCTGGCGCGGGCGGCCGATTTTGTTCTGTGGATCTGCGATCATCTCTTTCCACTGACTGACCCAGCCAACGGTGCGCGACAGTGCGAAAATCGGGGTGAACATCGACGTCGGGAAACCCATCGCCTCGAGGATGATTCCCGAATAGAAGTCCACGTTCGGGAACAGTTTCTTTTCGGAGAAATACGGATCTTCCAGTGCCTGTTTTTCCAGCGCCTTGGCGACTTGCAGCTTGGGATTGTCCTCAATCCCCAGCAGATCCAACACTTCGTCGGCGGATTGCTTCATAACCTTGGCGCGCGGGTCAAAGTTCTTATAGACGCGGTGACCAAAGCCCATCAGGCGGAACGGATCAGCCTTGTCTTTGGCGCGGGCGATATATTCCGGGATACGGTCAACCGTGCCAATTTCTTCCAGCATTTCAAGGCAGGCCTGGTTTGCGCCGCCATGGGCAGGGCCCCAAAGACACGCGATACCAGCGGCAATACACGCAAACGGGTTCGCCCCCGAGGACGAGGCCAAACGCACAGTCGAAGTCGAGGCATTCTGTTCGTGATCCGCGTGTAGAGTAAAGATGCGGTCCATCGCGCGGCTGAGGATTGGGTTCACCTCATATTCCTCGGCAGGGACGCTGAAGCACATGCGCAGGAAGTTTGAAGCATAATCCAGATCGTTGCGCGGGTACACGAAGGGCTGACCGGTGTGATACTTGTAAGCCCAGGCAGCGATGGTCGGCATCTTGGCGATCAGACGATGGGATGCGACCTCACGCTGATGCGGGTCCGAAACATCGGTCGAATCGTGATAGAACGCAGACATCGCGCCCACGACACCAACCATGATCGCCATCGGATGCGCATCACGGCGGAAGCCACGATAGAAATACTGCATCTGTTCGTGCAGCATGGTGTGGCGGGTGATCGTGGTTTCAAACTTTTCCAGTTCCTTGGCCGCCGGCAGCTCTCCATAAAGCAACAGGTAGCACACTTCGAGGAAATGCGATTTCTCGGCCAACTGGTCGATCGGATAGCCACGGTGCAGCAGTTCACCTTTTTCGCCGTCGATATAGGTGATGGTGCTGTCGCAGCTGGCTGTCGAGGTGAAGCCGGGGTCATAGGTGAACACATCCGCTTCGCTGTACAGCTTGCGGATGTCGATTACATCAGGTCCCACGGTAGGCGAATGAACCGGCAACTCGTATGTTTTACCATGTACGGTCAAAGTGGCTGATTTATTGCTGTCGGTCATAATGTCCCTTCCTCATTCATACGTGAAACGGATCGTCGTCCGTTTCGGCGGGCAACGGTTGCGCACAGGGGCGCAGCCCGGGTGTTAGCGGAGCAGCGTTACCCAAATGTGAAACCTTTGGTTATGTCGCTGCGTCGGAGAGCCGTGCCAGGGTTTCATCCCGCCCAAGCACAAGCATCATATCAAAAACCGAAGGCGTTACAGCCCGACCAGCCAATGCAGCGCGCAACGGCCCTGCCAGCTTGCCAAACTTTAGCCCTTTCGCTTCTGCAAACGAGTTCAGGGCACTCTCCAGTTCGTTCCGGGTCCAGCTAGCATTTTGCACGTGCGGCGTCAATTCACTCAGTATACCGTCGGATACAGAGGACAGCGCCTTTGCAGCCTTCTCATCAGGTTTAATCGGGCGTGACGTCAGCACAAAATGCGCTTTTTCAAGGAGTTCCGGGAATGTGCGGGCCCGATCCTTGAGGCAATACATCGCACGTTCCAGATCACCTGATTGTGCATTGGTGAGAGCGGGCAGTCCCGCCGCCGCCAGGTATCCCTGAATTTCCTGCCGCAACGCGGCATCGTCAGTGATTGGAATATGCTGACCACATAGATTCTCGAGCTTTTTCAGATCGAACCGTGCAGGGCTTTTACCGATTCCAGCCAGATCGAACCACTCTTTCGCCTGCTCATCTGTAAAGAATTCGTCATCCCCATGGCTCCAGCCGAGACGGGCTAGATAGTTGCGCATACCCGCGGCCGGGTACCCCATCGCCTGATATTCTTGGGCACCCAAAGCTCCGTGACGTTTGGATAGTTTCTTGCCGTCCGGACCATGAATCAGCGGAATATGTGCCCAGACCGGAACATCCCAACCCATGGCTTCATAGATCATCATCTGGCGTGCGGCATTGTTCAGGTGATCGTCGCCCCGGATAACATGGGTCACACCCATGTCGTGATCATCCACAACAACCGCCAGCATATAAACCGGTGTTCCGTCCGAGCGCAGCAGGATCATGTCGTCCAACTGATCGTTGCGGATTGTCACGTCGCCCTGAACCTGATCGCGGATCACGGTGACCCCGTCCCGCGGTGCCTTTATGCGGATCGCATATGGGGCGTCAGGTTGGGTCGAAGGGTCAGCGTCGCGCCAGGGGCTCTGGAACAGCGTCGATTTTCCCTCTGCACGCGCCTGTTCGCGAAAGGCTGTGATCTCGTCCTGGGTCGAAAAACATTTGTAGGCTTTGCCGTCCGCCAGCAGCTGATGTGCCACTTCAGCATGACGCGGGGCGCCTTCGAATTGGCTGATCACATCGCCATCATGGTCCAGGCCCAACCAGGACATCCCCTGAAGAATTGCTGCAGTAGCCTCTGGCGTTGAGCGTTCGCGGTCCGTGTCTTCAATCCGCAACAAGAACTTGCCACCACGTCCCCGAGCAAAGAGCCAGTTGAACAATGCAGTGCGCGCGCCACCGATGTGAAGAAAACCAGTGGGTGAAGGTGCAAAACGGGTGACGACCTGATCGGACATAGTGTGGATTAACCTTTTGGTAACCGTGTCGGGCTTAACTTGGCGCCTGTCTAACGAGCCCGAAGGACGGGGGCAACCATGCGTGTTCTGGCACGGGTCGAGACCGCATTGCTGAACCAGACAGGCTATTTGTTTCAGTGGTCACCAGTGTGCTTGGCCATTGGCATCGGCCTGTATTTCGCGCTCCGGTTCGAGCCGGGGTGGCAGATTTACGTTTGTTTCAGCGCGGTGATTGTTGCGGCTATGGGGATGGCCCGGAAATCGCGGTCTGGCTGGGCTTCGTTGGCAATCGGGGGGACGCTGATCGCTGCCGGGTTTATCCTGGCCGGCGCACGTGCCCATACGGTGGCAGAGCCGGTTCTGTCTTGGCGGTACTATGGCCCGGTCGAGGGACGTGTTGTCGCCATAGACCGCTCTGCGTCGGATGCGCTGCGGGTGACGCTCGATCGGGTGCGATTAGGGGACGTGCCCTTGGATCGACGACCGCGGCGCGTCCGACTTTCCCTGCATGGTGGGGATGTCGTGCTGGTTCCTGGGCAAAGGATCATGACAACAGGTCATCTGTCGCCGCCTCAGGGGCCGGTAGAGCCCGGCGGTTTCGATTTCCGTCGCCACGCATGGTTTCAACGTTTAGGGGCAGTCGGATACACGCGCGTACCGGTGTTGTCGGTTGCCCCGCCGGACAGGACCAATCTCCGCATCACGGCGTGGAGGATGGCGATCTCTGAACATGTGCGCGCATTGCTGCCTGGAGAGGTCGGAGGTTTCGCCGCGGCTGTCACGACGGGTGATCGCAGCGGAATGGGTCAGGAAACGCTGAACAATCTACGGGCATCTAATCTGGCTCATCTGTTGGCGATATCCGGATTGCATATGGGGTTGTTGACAGGTTTTGTTTATCTGATCTTCAGGGTCACGCTTTCTGCTGTCCCGGTGCTCGCTCTTAGACTTCCGGTCCGCAAGCTTGCAGCGGTTTGCGCCTTGGTCGCGGCGGTTGTTTATCTATTGCTGTCTGGCGGGAATGTCGCAACAGAGCGGGCCTTTATCATGGTCAGCGTAATGCTGGGGGCCATTTTGATCGACAGAAGGTCAATTTCGCTACGCGCGGTGGCCGTCGCTGCCCTTATCGTGCTGTCGTTGCGACCAGAATCTCTGTTAAGCCCCGGTTTTCAGATGTCCTTTGCTGCAACAACGGCACTGGTGGCCGTTTTCGGAGCCTTACGCGGTTTCGGTTCTGCTTTCGGGCCAAAATGGCTACGGCCCATTATCGGGGTGTTGATGTCATCTGCCATAGCGGGGCTTGCCACCGCACCGATTGGGGCGGCGCATTTCAACTCACTGTCTCACTATGGGCTCGTTGCGAATATGCTGTCGGTCCCGGTGATGGGAACCGTCGTGGTTCCTGCGGCCGTTATTGCCGCAATCCTGGCGCCATTCGGGCTTGAGTGGTTTGGGCTGGCGGTCATGGGGGCTGGGTTGGAATGGATTCTGGCGGTTTCAGACTGGATCTCGGGACTGGAAGGTGCGCAAGGTTATGTGGTCAGTCCACCGTCCTACGTCTTGCCCATATTTGCATTGGGCGCGCTCTGGATCGCCTTGTGGCGCGGTGGGGCAAGGTGGGTCGGCGTCGCACCTTGCATGGTGGCGATTGCGCTTTGGGGGCAGGGTAACCGTCCGGAAGTTTTGGTCGCAGACTCCGGTGGGTTGGTTGGTGTGATGACTGATCAGGGGCGCGCGCTGAGTAAGGAAAAGGGCAGCAAATTTATTGCAACCGTATGGCTTGAAAACGACGGAGACGGCGCGAGCCAGAAAACTGCCGCAAATCGCTGGCCCGATGGGAAAGATCTGTCGCAAAGATATTTCTGGCAGGGCAAAGAGCTGATTCACCTCACCGGCAAACGATCTGCGCGCGAATTCAGCGAATGTGGAGATGACCAAATCGTTATCTCTGCTGTTCCGGTCCAGCTGTCCGGCACCTGTATGGTGATTGATCCCGAGTTGCTGAACAAGACAGGAAGTATTGCACTGTCCATCGGAAACGTAATGACCAGTGCCGAAGTCATAGGCAAAAGGCTGTGGTCGCCAGACAGCTAAAGATCAATAGCTTCGGATCAGCCCAACCAAACGGCCCTGAACCTTGACCTTATCTTCAGGCAGTACACGCGTTTCATAGGCCGGGTTCGCAGCCTCAAGCGCTATCGCCTGACCTCTCCGAAAGAACCGTTTGAGCGTTGCTTCCTGATCTTCGACCAGAGCGACAACGATATCGCCATTATCAGCCGCGGAGGTTTCGCGGATGACGACCACATCACCGTCGTTGATTCCAGCGTCAATCATCGAGTCGCCACGCACCTCAAGCGCGTAATGCTCACCTCTGCCGGAAACCATGCTCCCGGGAACGGCAACGCGGTGCGAGACATGGCTGATCGCCTCGATCGGAACACCTGCTGCGATGCGTCCCATGACCGGCAATTCCATTGCGTCAACGGTCACTGGTTCGAAATTCGCGGGGCGTCTGCCTTCGGGTTTGTCACCTTCGATAACACGGGGCTTGAAAGCGACTGTAGGCTCTCCTCCCAGGCTTTCAGGAAGTTTGACGATTTCGATGGCCCGGGCACGATGGGCCAGACGACGGATAAAGCCGCGTTCTTCAAGCGCTGTGATCAACCGATGGATGCCGGATTTGGACCGCAGGTCCAGCGCAGCTTTCATTTCATCGAAACTTGGGGGGACGCCATCCGCCTGAACGCGTTTATGGATGAACTCCAACAAATCCAACTGCTTCTTGGTCAGCATTGCTCACACCTCGTCGCTCATACGTTTTCTTTTGTTCTACGCATGTTCACGTTTTGTGTCAATGGTTTTGCGCGGTTTCAGATCGGAAGGAACATCACTTCGTCTCCGGCCAGGCGTGCCGGGTCATTGGGTTGCCGAACCAAAAGCGCGTTTGCTTCGGCGAGGACGCTGAGCAGAGAGCTGTCCTGGTTTTGGCAGGCTTTTATCCCGTCCGCGGTCACGATGGCACGCATGTAATGCTCTCGCGGCCCATTCGCGGGGATTGCCTCGGTTAAATTGGCGCTTTGAAGCGGGGTCAGAACCTGTTCCAGGCCCAGCATCTTACGGATCATCGGGGCAAGAAACAGATAGCTGCAAACCATTGCGCTGACCGGATTACCCGGAAGTCCAACCATCACGCTATCGCCCAAGCGACCGGCCATCAGCGGTTTGCCGGGGCGCATGCGGATTTTGTAAAAACTCCGCTCCAACCCCAGTGCGGTGGAGACCTGAGAGACAAGATCATAATCCCCAACCGAGGCACCGCCGATCGTAACCACCAAATCAACGTCGGTTGCTAGAGCAAAGGCGGTCTCAAGGGACGAAACCGTGTCAGAGGCGATAGGCAGAACCCGAACATGCGCTCCAACATTCTCTAACAACGCTTTGATACCATAGGTGTTTGAGGCGATTATCTGATCCGGTCCCGGTGTTTCGCCGGGCATGATCAATTCATCCCCGGTTGCGATCAGCGCGACCACGGGTTTACGTGCAACCGGCACCATGGGGATATTCATCGCCGCCAAAAGCGCCAGATCCTCGGGGCGCAAACGACGTGGAGCCGTAATCTTGGCGCCAATTTCGAAATCGACGCCTTTTGGACGAATGTTGGATTTAGGGCCCGGCAGATCAGAAATGGTGATTAGGTCACCTCGGCGATCAACATCCTCTTGAATGACAACAAAATCTGCACCTTCAGGAATAGGGGCGCCAGTGAAGATCCGAACCGCCTGTCCGGGTCCAACCTGACCGTCAAATCGCCGACCGGCCGCAGCCTCGCCAATGACTTTGAACATGGTGTGCGGCTCTACCTCGGTCGATTTTACCGCGTAGCCATCCATCGAAGACGAAGCGAATGGCGGCTGATCGCGTGTGGCTGCTACATCCTCGGCCAGTACTCTACCCGCCGCATCCATCAAGGGAGCCGGCTCGGAGGGGAGGGTGTTTACAAGATCGAATAGCTGCGCCCGGGCGCTTTCAACGGTTATCATTTCGCCTCGTAACGACCTGATTTACCACCATCTTTTAGCAAGACGCGAATGCCGCCAATTTCCATTGCCTTATCGACGGCTTTGGCCATGTCGTATATGGTCAGTGCGGCAGTTGAGGCTGCTGTCAGCGCCTCCATTTCCACGCCGGTTTGACCAGATGTCTTGACGGTTGCCTGTACCTGTATGCCGGGTAATTCTGGGTCCAGTGTCAGGTCTACGGTAACTTTGGTCACTGGCAGTGGGTGACATAGCGGGATCAGATCGGGTGTCTTCTTTGCCCCCATGATACCGGCCAGACGTGCAACCCCCAAGACGTCACCTTTTTTGGCGCGACCTTCTGCGATCAAGTCGAACGTATCTTGTGCCATCGTGATATGAGCCGCTGCGACGGCGACACGATCCGTGATGGGCTTGTTCGACACATCGACCATATGAGCCTGTCCCTGGGCATCAAAGTGAGTCAGCGGCATCACATCACACCCGGGCTGAGCGGACGCGACAGCAGATCGTGTGTCGCTTCTGCGACGTCATCCTGACGCATCAGGCTCTCGCCAATTAGAAAACAACGCGCACCGAAACGGGCGATATCGGCCAAGTCTGCTGGAGTGCTCAACCCGCTTTCGCAAACGATGGTCCGGTCAGCGGGAACTAGTTTTGACAGGCGGCGTGTCGTATCAAGAGTGGTCTCGAAGGTCTTGAGATTACGGTTGTTTATCCCAATCAACGGGCTTTTGAGCTGCGTTGCACGTTCCAGCTCGGCTTCATCATGAACTTCAATCAGAACGTCCATGCCCCAGTCAAAGGCGGTCTGTTCCAACTCAGACGCCTGGCTGTCATCAACCGATGCCATGATGATCAGAATACAATCCGCCCCAAGAGCGCGGGCTTCGGCCACCTGATAGGGATCGTACATGAAATCTTTGCGTAGAACCGGCAAAGAACAGGCTGCGCGTGCCTGAACCAGAAACTCTTTGGCACCCTGAAAGCTGGGCGTGTCGGTCAACACGGAAAGGCAGGCAGCGCCACCTTCTTCGTAAGCCTGTGCAAGTGCTGGTGGATCAAAGTCAGCGCGGATCAGACCTTTGGAGGGGCTGGCTTTTTTGACTTCTGCAATCAGCCCGTACCCAGTACGTACAGCCATTTGCAAGGCTGATGCGAATCCGCGTGGTTCAGAGGCTGATCTTGCTTCGTTTTCAACAGCTTCCAGAGACTTATTGGCCTTGTCCGAAGCGACCTCTTCGAGCTTGTAAGCTTTGATTTTGTCCAGAACCGTTTCGGTCATGCGGCCTCCTGAGTAATGCGGGCCAGGGCCGCGATCTTGTCTTTGGCTTTTCCGCTGTCGATACTTTCAGCGGCTTTTGCGACACCTTCGCGCAGATCAGCAGCGGCCTCTGCGACGACCAGGGCAGCTGCGGCATTCAACAATACCGCATCGCGATAGGCGGAGGCCTCGCCGTCTAGAAGAGCTCGGAAGGCTACTGCGTTTTCCTCGGGGGTTCCGCCGAGAATGTCCTCGAAGGGATGTACCGGCAGCCCTGCATCTTCTGGGTGAAGCTCGACCTCTTTAATTGTGCCGTCTTCGAGGGCCGCAATCCAACTGATACCCGTGATGGTCAATTCGTCTGTGCCGTCCGATCCGTGCACCAGCCATGCGCGTTCGGACCCAAGCAGGCCCAACGTTTCGGCCATCGGGCGGATCAACTCTCGGCTAAAGGCTCCGGTCAACTGCCGCTTGACGCCTGCCGGATTGGTCAGCGGACCGAGAATGTTAAAGATCGTCCGTGTCCCAAGCTCTTGCCGGGTGGGCATGACATGCGCAATCGCCGGGTGATGCATAGGGGCCATCATGAATCCGATGCCGACATCTTGCAGTGCATTTTCAACGGTTTGCGGGCCGACCATAACGTTGATACCCAGCTGACCTAGCGCATCTGCGGCTCCGGATTTAGAACTCAGGTTCCGGTTGCCGTGTTTGGCCACGGTGACACCGGCACCTGCAACCACAAAGGCGGTCGCTGTCGAGATATTCAGCGTTCCCTTGCCGTCACCGCCGGTGCCCACAATATCTATCGCGCCAGCTGGTGCCTGAACTGCATTGCATTTTGCACGCATCACGGCAGCGGCGGCGGCATATTCATCGACGGTCTCACCGCGTGTGCGCATGGCCATCAAAAGTCCGCCGATTTGGCTGGGTGTTGCGGCGCCGTCAAACAGGATCCCAAAGGCTTCTTCCGCTTCGGCGCGTGTCAGGGGGCGGTCGGCGGCAACTCCGATCAGCGGTTTCAGGGCGTCGCTCATGCGGGAACTTTCATCTCGGACAGGAAATTCTTGAGCAACGCGTGGCCGTGCTCAGAAGCGATGGATTCCGGGTGGAACTGTACGCCATGAATGGGCAGTTCGCGGTGCTGGAGGCCCATTATGGTGCCATCTTCCAATTCCGCCGTAATCTCCAGGCAATCGGGCAGGGTATCGCGATCCACAATCAGCGAATGATAGCGCGTCGCCTCAAACGGCGTGGGCAGGCCGGCGAACACACCTTTACCGGTGTGGTGCATTGTTCCCATTTTGCCATGCACAATCTCATGGCAACGCGTGACTTTCCCACCGAAAACCTGACCTATGGTCTGATGGCCAAGGCAGACACCCAACAAAGGCGTCCGTGTTTCGGCGGCTGCCTCGGTCAGGGCAAGGCAAATGCCTGCCCGGTCAGGGTCGCAAGGGCCAGGGCTGAGCAGGATGCCAGCGGGGTTCATGGCCATCGCTTCTTGCACGTCCAGCGCGTCATTCCTTCGAATGACCATTTCCGAGCCAAGTTCGCCTAAATAATGTACGAGGTTGTAGGTAAATGAGTCGTAGTTGTCGATCAGCAGCAGCATTTGGCTCTTGTCTCGTGTTGGGCATTTCGGGCTGGCGATGCAACCCAAGGCCACGGTATAGTGTTGGCACATACATGCTCAGGCTTGTGGGGCAGCGTCAAGGGTGCATCCCGAACTTGGCGGTCCTGCAGGCAGGTGCCACAACAGATGGTGCAAGGGCAAGGCAGCAGGACTAAGGCGAGAGGCAAATATTATGGGCGGATTTGTCGGCGGAATGATCGCAGGCGCAGTTGTCGTTGTGGTGCTGGGGGCAGTCTTATCGCTCAACGCGCCGCTGTCGAAAAAGCCGTCCATAGCGACAGTCGCACCAGAACCTGCACCGGTGCAGACTTCGGAGAGCTCCGAGGTTGTCGCTGAGGCGGGTGCAGATGCCGATCTGCTCAAACTCCCTGCGCAGACGCCCGAGAATGAAGTCGAAGAAGAGGATTCTCTGGCCGGTTTATCCGAAGCTGAGAACGCCCCGGACAGCCAGCCGGTAGTGAATGACGTAAGCGTTCCGGTCGAAGCGCCGACGCCCAGCGAGGCGGATTCCGTAAGCATTTCGAGTGAGGCCCCGGTCGTTCCGCGAATGCCTGTCCCCGTTCAGCCTGCGCCGCTTGCCGACCTCAGCCCAGATGCCGCAGAAGATGCCCCTGAGCCACCGGCTGATCAGGTTGCTCTTGCCGAGCCCTTGCCCGAAGTCTCGCCTTCGGAATCAATCGAGCTGGAGGTGAATCCGGAGGATAGCCCAATCGCAGTGGAAGGGGACGAGGACACGCTGCCCAGTCAGCCGCTACCGCGTATCGCCTCGGTTCCGCAGATCGGCGCAGAGGACAACTCGTCGGGAAATACCACTATCGGGCGTCGTGTAGTGCCTTTGACTGAACGAGATGATGAAGCAGCCCAAGATCCGCAGGAAGAGGTTCCTGTAGGTAAACCGATCGAGGCCTTCGCAGAGAAGTTTGACAATCCGGATTCCAAACCCCTCATGTCGATTATTCTGATTGACGATGAAGGTGCATATGGCGCCGAAGCGCTTCAGGATTTCCCATATCCGCTTACGTTTGCGGTGCGCCCATCAGACCCCGATGCAGCTGAGAAAATGGCTCGACATCGGGCGGCCGGGTTCGAAGTGATGGTCACTGCTGACCTGCCCAAGGCGGCCAGCGCACAGGATGCTGAGGTATCGCTTTCGGTGTGGCTAGAAGCGTTGCCCGAGACTGTAGGAATTCTTGAAGGTGATGGATCCGGCATCCAGGGTAACCGGAAACTGGCAGATCAGGTCGCCGCCATCGCCGGTGGAACGGGTCGAGGACTGATCACTCAGGATAACGGGCTCAACACGGTACAGAAGTTGGCCTCCCGTAATGGAATCCCGTCTGCGGTAATTTTCAGAGATATCGACGGCGCGCGGCAGGATGCAAAAATCATGCGACGTTTTCTGGACCAGGCTGCGTTCCGGGCCGGGCAGGAGGGCACCGTTGTCATGTTGGGCCGGTTGCGCCCGGATACCATATCCGCCTTGCTGCTTTGGGGGCTGGAAGATCGCGGAGGCCGCGTAGCAATGGCGCCTATTTCGGCGGTGATGATGCAAGGGGCGCAATAAGCCCGATCACATCCTTCCCCGAAACAGGCAGCCCAGACGGGCTGCCTTTATCAATTCTTGCTGGACAGCGTAAATCGGGCCGCGTCAGCCGCAGCGCGTCTGATGGCGTTGGACTTGTGGACGGTTTCCATGAATTCAGCCTCTGGATCGCTATCATACACAACGCCACCACCGGCCTGAATATATAGCTTTTGATCCTGAACGATGGCCGTTCGCAGGGCGATACACATGTCCATGTCTCCGCCGGCACTGAAATAGCCGACGCCGCCGCCGTAGACACCGCGTTTTTCCGGCTCAAGCTCATCAATGATTTCCATGGCTCGTACCTTGGGCGCGCCCGAGACAGTCCCCGCGGGCATTCCCGCAAAAAAGGCGTCCAGCGCATCTTTACCCTCGGCCAGCTCACCCACAACGTTTGAAACGATGTGCATAACATGGCTGTACCGTTCAATGATGAACTCTTCGGTCGGGCGCACCGTTCCGATCTTTGAAACCCGCCCGGTGTCGTTGCGGCCTAGATCCAACAGCATCAGATGTTCGGCCAGTTCTTTCTTGTCGGCCAGCAACTCAATTTCGTAAGCTTTGTCCTCTTCCGGGGTCGCTCCACGTGGGCGCGTCCCGGCGATGGGTCGTATGGTGACTTCATTGCCAAACACGCGCACCAGGATTTCCGGGCTGGCGCCGATCACCTGAAACCCGCCAAAGTTAAAATAGAACATGAAGGGCGACGGGTTTGTTCGCCGAAGCGACCGGTACAGCGCAAATGGAGGCAGCGGGAAATCCTGCGTCCAGCGTTGCGCTGGCACTACCTGAAAGATATCGCCAGCTCGAATGTATTCCTTGGCTTTCTCGACTGCTTCCAGATAGCCGGACTTGGTAAAATTCGAGACGGGTGGAGCGACTTCGTACGCATCGCCAAGGTCACGTGTTTCAGCAGGCATCGCCCGCTCCAGATCGCGCACTGCGTCCATGACGCGCTCGGCGGCCTGGGCATACGCAGCCTTGGCTGACTGGCCATCGCTGACCCAGGCGGGGGAAACGACCGTGACTTCGCCCTTCACACCATCCAGAACCGCGACGACAGAAGGACGCAGCATGACAGCATCCGGCAGGCCCAGAGGGTCGGGGTTGATGTTCGGCAGATGCTCGACCAAGCGCACCATGTCATAACCGAGATAGCCAAATAGTCCCGCCGCAGCTTGTGGAAGGTCGTCAGGCAGCTCAATCCGGCTTTCGGCCAGAAGCGTCCGAAGGTTGTCCATCGGATCGCCATCCTGCGCCGTGAAAGCGTCCGGGTCGAACCGGGCCGAGCGGTTCAGTTCCGAGGTTTCAGCGCGACAGCGCCAGATCAGGTCGGGTTTCATACCGATGATCGAATACCGTCCGCGGACCTCGCCACCAGTTACCGACTCGAGCATAAAGGCGTCTTTTTGCGCGCCGGTCAGTTTCAGCATCAAGGAGACAGGCGTATCAAGATCGGCTGCCAGACGGGTGTAAACGACCTGGTTCTCGCCGGCCTCATAAGCACGGGCGAAGCTGTCAAACTCGGGGGTCAGGGCCATATTCGGTCTCTTAATCAATAGCTCGCCTGAACGGCGTTCAGTGCTTGCTGATCCACCACAGGACGGGCGCGGGCCTGGGCGTCGCGAACATAGGCATCGAAAATGTTCTGTGCCAGAGCCTGATTCAGCTGAGCGGCCAGCGCTTGTTGAACCTGACGGCGTTCATCGGTCTCGGCAGGGGGCAACAATTCGTCAAGTCGAACGATCAACGCGACCCCGGCACCGGGAACGACACGATAGCTTCCTAGTTCCATGTCGAACACTTCCGGCATGAAACCTGCGGGTACATCTTCTAGAAATGCAGTTCGTGTCAGAGCGTTTTCCACGCGGTGAGGTAGGCCGGTCGTGGTGAAATCCCCGTTCTCCTGCAACTGCTCCAACACGGCATTCGCGTGGTCTTCCAACGCTTTGTCAGTTTGAACCTGTGTCCAGGCCGCCGCAACGCGATCACGCGCTGATTCCAGCGGTTCAGGCCGACGAGGCAGCGTTTCGTTCAGGCGCAGCGCAAAGATCGAACCGTCCTCCAGGAATGCAATCTCGGGAAAATCCCCGTCTTGCACGGCTTCGGCTGCACTGCGGAAACCGTCATATGCGGCCACGCCATCCTGACTGGCGCGAGTCCAGTCGATCTGTCCCAGCTCCATCCCGGTCTCGGCTGCTAACTCCTCGAGTGTTGCCCCGCCTGCAAGCAGGTCATTGATGTCTTCGGACTGAGCCTCGATCTGGCGGCGCGCACGGTCTGCGGCCAACTCTTCGCGCAGAGCTGGGGCGGCGTCTTCGAAGGGAGTGTTGTTCTCAGCCAGCGAGCCGTTGATACGAAAAAGGGCAGGGCCGAATACCGAGGGCAGAGGTCCAACAACAGTGTCCAGTTCAGCCGCGAAAATGGCCTCGGCCGCATCGCCTAGGTCGTCGCGGGTAACGTCGCCCAGATCCACGTCGCTCAGCTCAAGCTCACGGTCACGGACAAGTTGTTCGAAGGTTGTCCCGCCAACTTCAATCTGTGCCATGGCATCTTGCGCAGCGGCGTCATCAGAAAAAGAAAGGCGTTCAACAAGGCGGCGCTCGGGTTGCTGAAACTCGTCTGCGCGCTGTTCGAAAAGCCGGAGAACTGAATCTTCGTCCACCTCGACACTATCCAGCAGCATATTGGGCGACAGAATCGTATAGGTCAGCTTTTTGGTGCGGGGCAGGGAAAACTGGTCCTGGTTCTCGTCGTAATAGGCCTGGATTTGTTCATCGGTTGGGGTTGCAACCGGCTCTGCCAAAACTTCGGGTGAAACGGTTGCAACAGTAAAGCTGCGGCGGGCACCGACAAAGTCTGTCAGAACTTCAGTCAGGATCGAGGGCATTTCTACTCCGCTGACCACGGCATCCTGCACGATGGTCCGTGCGGATTCTTTCCTCAGATCGGTTTCAAACTCGGTGTCGGTCATGCCAACCTGTTCAAGCTGAAAGCGATATGCCTCACGGTCGAAAGAACCATCAGGCCCCTGAAACGCAGGGATCGAGACGATTTCTTCCTGCAAATTTTCATCGCCGATCGAAATACCCAGCAGACCAACTTCGTTATCCAAAGCAGCCAGCGCGGTGAGGCGCGACAGAGCCAGCTGGTCCAAGCCAAAATCGCGGGCCTGTGACATTTGCAGGGGCTGGCCGGTCTGGCTTTCGACCGCGCGGATTTCGCGCTGAAGTTCGCGGACGTAATCGTCAATCGAGATATCTTCGTTGCCCACCTGTGCTACAGTGCGCACAGTTCCAGTCAGGCTGGTCGCGCCAAATCCTGCAAGGCCCAGCATCAAAAGACCCATGAGGATCCAGACAAAGGTCTTTGATAGATTTTTCATGCCTGCGGCCATGGTGCCCTCTTGTTTTATTCGGCAAGTATTTGCCCTGTCGGTTGCGGCCCTGAATACGACGCGCACCGCCGGGGGGCAAGCTTAGAAGGAGAGAGCGTGCAGGCGGTCAAACAATTCCGTAATTCCGTTGCGATCAAGATTGGCAAATGCGATGCGGACTTGTCGTTTCCCGGCCGGGTCGTGATCGGGCATGAACATCGTGCCTGGCAGCAACAGAATGCTGGCATCCGTGACCAGCCGACGGGCTAAATCATCCGAAGAGATGTCAAACGGGTGTTCGAAATAGGCAAAATAGGCGCCCAACCCAAGCAACCGCCATCCTTTACTGGTCAGTTTGGGAAGTTGTCTTGTAATGACAGCGCGACGGTCGAGGATTTCCCTTCGTTCATCGGCCAGCCATTGCGACAGGTTTTGCATCCCCCAGAGCGCACCAAACTGACCGATTTGGTTTGGACAGATCGCGACGGTATCCAGAAATTTCTCAATCTCAGACAGCAGAGAGGGACTGGTCGCAACAGCACCTACTCGGTGACCGGTCAGACGGTAGGCCTTTGAAAACGAATATAGATGAATCAGAGTGTCATCCCAGCCCGGCTGAGCGAACAGATCATGGGGCGGGCCGCTGCGGCTGTCAAAATCGCGGTAGGTCTCATCCACCAAGAGCTTAATTCCGGTTTCGCGTGCCAGGTTGAAGAATGCGCTTAGCAGTTCGGCGGGATATTCGACGCCTCCGGGATTGTTCGGGGTGACCAGGGCAATGGCCCGAGTCCTTTCGGTGATCAAATCTCTTGCCGCGTTCGCGTCTGGCAACAGGTCATCATCAGTTCTCAGATCAATGGCATTAACACCTGTCATATCCAGCCACATTTTATGGTTGAAATACCACGGCGTGGGCAGAATGACCTCATCCCCTTGGTCTGTGATGGAGGAAATCGCAGCGGCGAAGGCCTGATTGCAGCCAGAAGTAATGGCAACCTGTTCCAGTGCGACAGGTGCGCCATAATGAACCGTAATCTGGCTGGCCAGTTCAGACCTGAGGGCGCTGTTGCCCAGAACCGGGCCATAGAGATGAGCGGAATCCTCGGTCGACGCATAAGCCGCCATCGCCTGACGCATCTCAAGTGGAGGCGGATCGACGGGGGCCGCCTGACTTACGTTTATCAAGGGCCGCTCTTCAGGGAAGGTCACGCCTTCGATCCACCGGCGCGCCTCCATGACTGGGGGCGGAAAGGTGGCGGCGGTGCGTGTCCGGGTCATCTCTGCGCCCCAGTCAGTTGCTGCGCTTGGGCCGGATCAATCCGTGCCCCGGTAGGGTTCGACATATTGCAAAGCCATATCCCACGGGAAGAAAATCCAGGTGTCCTGGCTGACTTCGGTGATGAAAGTGTCAACCATCGGGCGGCCTTTCGGCTTGGCATAAACCGTCGCGAAATGCGCCTTGGGATACATCGCCCGCACCAGTTCCAGAGTTTTGCCACTGTCGACCAGATCGTCGACAATCAGGATTCCGGTGCCGTCGCCCATGAGGTCAGCGTCGGGTGCTTTGAGCACTTCGGCTTCGCCTTGATCCTGGTGATGGTAGGAGCGCACGCTGATCGTGTCGACTGTGCGAATGTCCAGCTCGCGGCTGACAATCATCGCCGGTGCCATACCGCCACGGGTAATGGCAACGACGCCACGCCAGGCCCCATCATTCGGACCTTGCCCATCCAGCCGCCAAGCGAGCGCTCGGGAATCGCGGTGAATCTGATCCCAGCTGATGTGAAAGCCTTTTTCGTGGGGCAGGCGGTCCTTGGCACTCATGATTCAACCCTTCTCAACGTCTGGAGCATCAACGGCTTTCATACCGACGATGTGGTATCCCGAATCCACATGCAGGTTCTCACCAGTGACACCGCCGCTTAGATCGGAAAGCAGATACAGCGCCGAGTTGCCCACATCGTCGATGGTCACATTGCGGCGCAGGGGTGAGTTATATTCGTTCCACTTCATGATATAGCGGAAGTCGCCGATACCGCTGGCGGCCAGTGTCTTGATCGGCCCGGCCGAGATCGCATTCACACGAATGCCGTCCTTGCCTAAATCCTCGGCCAGATATTTGACCGATGCTTCCAGCGCGGCTTTGGCAACGCCCATGACATTATAATGCGGCATCACCTGTTCGGCGCCGTAATAGGTCAGGGTGATGGCGCTGCCGCCTTCGGTCATCATCTTTTCGGCACGCTGCATCACGGCGGTAAAGGAATAAACCGACACGTCCATCGTGAGGTTGAAATTCGCCCGCGACGTATCAACGTAGCGCCCGCGTAGCTCATTCTTGTCTGAAAAACCGATTGCGTGGACAACAAAGTCCAGCTTTCCCCATTTCTCGGACAGCGCATCGAACAATCCGTCGATCGAGGCTTCATCGCTGACATCGCAGGGCAGGACGATTTCACTGCCCAGCTGTGCCGCCAGTGGGTCAACGCGCTTTTTCAAGGCATCCCCTTGATATGAGAATGCTAACTCGGCCCCGGCCTCGGACAAGGCGCGGGCGATTCCCCATGCGATTGATTTGTCATTGGCCAGTCCCATGATGAGGCCGCGCTTTCCGGCCATCAACTGATTTGACATGTTCGGTTCTCCGCCTGTCTTCGCGTTATGTTGCGTTGGTTTATGCCATTGGCTGGTCTGCTTCAAGGCCGTGCACTCTTGCCCGTGGCGGGAACTCGCCCTAGGGTATCCCTCAATAGTTTCCAGGGGATGGAAATGAGCGAACGTGATGGCATCTTCGCAGGAACCGACCCATTTGCAATAGCAGGGCGGTGGCTGGGTGAAGCTGTGAAGAGTGAACCCAACGATCCTAACGCGATTGCACTGGCAACCGTGGGCGAAGATGGTATGCCCAATGTACGAATGGTGCTGTTGAAAGAGATCGAAGCCGACGCCTTCGTTTTCTACACAAATTACGAAAGTGCCAAGGCAGGCGAGTTGGACAATGCTGGCAAGGCGGCCTTCGTGATGCATTGGAAATCTTTGCGGCGTCAAATCCGCGTTCGTGGTACAATCACGCGCGAGGATGGACCAAAGGCTGATGAATATTATGCCTCCAGGTCCTTGAAAAGTCGGCTTGGTGCATGGGCGTCCAAGCAATCTCAGCCGCTTAGCAGCCGTTCCGCGCTGATGGCGGATGTGGCGAAAGTGACCGCAAGGCTTGGCCCTAACCCTCCGCGCCCTAAATTTTGGGGTGGTTACCGGCTTGTGCCGACGGAAATTGAATTCTGGGCAGACGGCGCATTTCGTCTGCATGACAGGTTCAGGTGGTGCCGGGATGACGCTGATTCCGAATGGCAGATTCAGAGGTTGAATCCATGACGTTCACGTGTCGCGAATTGCAATGCGCAGATAACAAAGGGATTTTTCACCTTGAATTTGCGCGTCAATCCCATACACATCGGACCCTTAACAAAGTGAAAAAAAACGCAGTGGGACCACAGTGCCAGAAGATCTGAACAACATGTACCGCGTCCGAGGACACGTTAAATGGTTCGACCCTGCCAAAGGATACGGCTTTGTCGTATCGGATGAAGGTGGGCCGGATATTCTGCTGCACGTAAACGTTTTGCGTAATTTCGGTCAAAGCTCGGTTGCAGACGGGGCGGGCATCGAAATTATGACGCATCGCACTGATCGCGGTGTGCAAGCTGTCGAAGTCATCAGCGTCGATCCGCCAGCGCGCGCCGATACGATGATGCTCGCGGATTTTGCTGAACTTGATCCAGTTGAGATTGCAGCGGCCCCTTTGGTGGCTGCGCGGGTTAAGTGGTTCGACAAGGGCAAGGGGTTTGGCTTCGCTAATGTATTCGGGCGTGGCGAGGATGTGTTCCTGCATATTGAGGTTCTACGCCGTTCGGGGCTTGCGGATCTGCAACCCGGTGAAGCATTGGCCATGCGGGTCATAGACGGACAGCGTGGTCGGATGGCGGCCCAGGTTATGGCCTGGGAAGCAGCTATGGATGACTGATCTGCCATGGCAGGGCTTTTCAAGGTTCTGACTGTCGTCTTGTTACTTTGGGCCGGTGGCGCAGAAGCCGCCTGTCGTACAGATCGTGTTAGCCTGAAAAATGATAAGTCCCAAATCGGCTTTGATATTGAACTCGCCGTGTCGCCACAGGAGCGATCGCGCGGACTCATGTTTCGAGAATCGCTTCCGGTACGTTCAGGGATGCTGTTTGTATTCGACCCGCCGCAACCTGTTGCGTTCTGGATGAAGAACACGCTGATTCCTCTGGACCTGATCTTCATAGATAAGACGGGTATGGTAACGAAAGTTCATCACAACGCGATTCCCGGTGATTTGACCCCCATCGGAGGGGGCGATTCGGTATTTGCGGTGTTGGAAATCAACGCTGGTCTCGCAGATCGTTATCTGATCACGCCCGGAACACAGATCCAGCACAAAGTTTTTTCACAAGGTCCGGCAATTTGGCCCTGTTAGGGCTTTTCAAATCAGAACGGCACGGTTAGGAAGGCGCACGGTTCGGGGCGTGGCGCAGTCTGGTAGCGCACCTGTTTTGGGTACAGGGGGTCGTAGGTTCGAATCCTGCCGCCCCGACCACTTCTTCAAAAATTAAAATGGCGACCCACCCATCGTTCGATAGATGGCGCTAAGGGTTTTATCCAATTCTTTGCTTTCTACAGGGACTTTTGCAGCAGGCCCTGTTTCGCGCGGCACATTAAAAAACAGATCCGCTTCAACTAGATAGCCACCTGCGTTTTTTTCGGCGGTCAGCCGAGTCACACTTTTGGGTAGGTTCTGTGGATAGCCGTCATAGTTGAGAATCAGGTAGGCTGTGGTCTTCGGAGGCAGGAGTTCCTGACACTCGAACTGACGATTTCCGATTTTCCTAAATTCCTCACCCGGGCCGTTGCAAGATGTCTCGAACGTAGCAAACAACTTGTCGGGAAAGGCTGAGAACTGCGCGCTGCGCGATGTGGCGGGCGTTTCTTGTGGCGTGCAGGCCACGATCAGGGCAAACAGGGAAATTATTCGAAACGCGGTCATTGATCGGTCTGCCCTTTGTTGGATGTGCTTTTAAGCGCACCTCTGAGTAATGTCGAAATCGGCCGGATGCTGATTCTATTTCAACCTAGACATCTTAAGGCTGGTTTATCAAATCGCGATAAGTAAGCCGGAAAGAACGGTTAATCGTATTGCGGACTTGGCCAGGTGATGGCGAACCATGGCGGATAACTCTGTGGAGGAATCGGAAACTGTCCTTCACCAGTTTGTCTATGCGGATTGGTCAACATAAAAGATTCCAAAAATGGCGGAAAAAGGCCGTTGACGATCTATGTGTGAATACGCCAGATTGTATAGGCCGAAAGTGCTGCCACTAAATCTGGTAGAAAATCCAGAACGTGGCACAGGGCGAGGGCTGGAGAGCACATCATACTTACGTGCGTCCGTCGGAACGGGGTCACGCTGCTTCGGGCAGCGGCCGGTTTCCTGCGCCCAAGATTTTCGGTTAGGGCAGATGGTCCGTTTATTGGGATCAAAAGCCAAGGGACAAGTTGATTGAATCTAGGGCGGCGGACATGAAGATTGACAGAAAATTTACCAAATCGGGACAGGATGCTTATGCAGAGCTTAAGTTCGCTTCTGCGACGTCAGAAATCCGAAACCCGGATGGGACCATCGTTTTCCGCCTAGACGATATCGAGGTTCCAACCAGCTGGAGCCAGGTCGCAAGCGACGTCATCGCGCAGAAGTATTTCCGCAAGGCAGGCGTTCCAACCAAGCTGAAGAAGGTCAAGGAAAAGGATGTCCCAGAATTTCTGTGGCGTTCTGTTCCGGCTGAGGACGCTGAATTTGGGGGCGAAATCTCGTCCAAACAGGTGTTTGACCGTCTTGCCGGCGCCTGGGCCTATTGGGGCTGGAAAGGTGGCTATTTCTCGACCGAGGATGACGCGAGCGCCTATTTCGACGAGATGCGTTATATGCTGGCGACTCAGCGCGCTGCGCCGAACAGCCCGCAATGGTTCAATACCGGCCTGCACTGGGCTTACGGAATCGATGGCCCGGCACAGGGGCACCACTATGTCGATTATAAGTCAGGCAAGCTGACCAAATCGAAATCCGCCTATGAACATCCGCAGCCGCATGCGTGTTTCATCCAGTCCGTAGATGATGATTTGGTGAACGAGGGTGGCATTATGGACCTGTGGGTCCGCGAGGCGCGCCTGTTCAAATACGGAAGCGGAACCGGGACCAACTTTAGCCACCTGCGTGGCGAGGGCGAGGCACTGTCGGGTGGCGGTAAATCCTCGGGTTTGATGGGCTTTCTCAAGATCGGCGACCGCGCCGCTGGCGCGATTAAATCAGGCGGCACGACCCGTCGAGCAGCAAAGATGGTCATCGTCGATGCAGATCACCCAGACATCGAGAAATTCATCGAATGGAAGGTGATCGAAGAGCAGAAGGTGGCCTCGATCGTTGCCGGATCGAAGATGCACGAGAAGATGCTGAACGGCATTTTCGAGGCCATCCGCAGCTGGGACGGCGCGCAGGAAGACGCGTATGATCCCAAGACGAATGACAGCCTGAAAAAGGCGGTTCGCGAGGCGAAAAATGTTGCGATCCCAGAGACTTACATCAAACGCGTTCTGGATTACGCCAAGCAGGGCCACGATAGCATCGAATTCCCGACCTACGATACGGATTGGGATTCGGAAGCCTACAGCTCGGTTTCGGGCCAGAACTCGAACAACTCGATTCGCGTAACCAACGCCTTCCTGACCGCTGTCGAGAAGGACGCGGACTGGGAGCTTATCAACCGCACAAACGGGAAAGTCGCCAAGACCGTCAAGGCGCGCGACCTGTGGGAAAAGGTTGGCCACGCGGCCTGGGCCTGCGCCGATCCCGGCATCCAGTTTCACGACACAGTCAACGAGTGGCATACATGCCCCAAAGATGGGGAGATTCGCGGATCGAACCCATGTTCGGAATATATGTTCCTCGATGATACGGCCTGTAATCTTGCGTCGATGAACTTGCTGACTTTCCTCAAGGATGATGAGTTCCAGGCAGTGGACTATATGCATGCCTCGCGCTTGTGGACCCTAACGCTGGAAATCTCGGTGACCATGGCGCAGTTCCCGTCCAAGGAAATCGCGCAGCTGTCCTATGACTTCCGCACTTTGGGTTTGGGCTATGCCAATATCGGCGGTCTGCTGATGAACATGGGCTATAGCTATGACTCGGATGAAGGCCGCGCGATCTGTGGCGCGCTGACCGCGATCATGACCGGTGTAGCCTATGCAACCTCGGCCGAGATCGCCGGCGAATTGGGTCCGTTCAATGGCTATGAGCGCAACGCCGATAACATGCTTCGGGTCATCCGCAACCACCGACGCGCATCTCAGGGTGTGACTGAAGGGTATGAGAAACTGGCAGTGAAGCCTGTACCTCTGGACCATGGCAACTGCCCGGATAAACGTTTGGTTGATCTGGCGATGTCAGCTTGGGATGAAGCGCTGAGCCTGGGTGAGCAGAACGGTTATCGCAACGCGCAGGCCACTGTGATTGCGCCAACAGGAACCATCGGTCTGGTGATGGATTGCGACACCACTGGGATCGAGCCGGACTTTGCTTTGGTGAAGTTCAAGAAACTGGCCGGTGGCGGGTATTTCAAAATCATCAACCGCTCGGTGCCTGCAGCGCTGGAAAAGCAGGGGTATTCCTCGGCTCAGATTGAAGAGATCGTCAGCTACGCGGTTGGTCATGGCACCATCGGCAACGCTCCGGGGATCAACCACACCTCGCTGACGGGTCACGGCTTTGGCCCCAATGAACTGGCCAAAGTGGATGCCGCGCTCGAAAGCGCCTTCGACATCCGGTTCGTGTTCAACCAGTGGACTCTGGGCGAGGATTTCTGCACCGGTGTTCTCGGCATTCCTGCGACCAAGCTGAATGACCCGACCTTCGATCTGCTGCGCCATCTGGGCTTTACCAAAGCGGATATCGACGCGGCCAACGACCACGTTTGCGGAACCATGACGCTGGAAGGCGCGCCGCATCTGAAGGAAGAGCATTATTCGATCTTCGACTGTGCCAATCCGTGCGGCAAAAAAGGCAAGCGTTTCCTGGGTGTTGATAGCCACATCACGATGATGGCCGCCGCGCAGAGCTTTATTTCAGGCGCGATCAGCAAGACGATCAACATGCCGAATGACGCCACCATCGAAGACTGCCAGAAGGCCTATGAGCTTTCCTGGTCGCTGGGTGTGAAGGCCAACGCGCTGTATCGCGACGGCTCGAAACTGTCGCAGCCATTGGCAGCCGCGCTGGTCGAGGATGACGAAGAGGCAGCAGAAGTTCTGGAAACCGGGACGCCGCAGGAAAAAGCCGTCGTTCTGGCCGAGAAGGTGATCGAGAAGGTTGTGGTCAAGGAAATGATCCGCAGCCATCGCGAAAAACTGCCCCATCGCCGCAAGGGCTATACGCAAAAAGCGATTGTCGGCGGCCACAAGGTCTATCTGCGCACCGGTGAGTTCGAAGACGGCCAACTGGGTGAGATCTTCATCGACATGCACAAGGAAGGCGCGGGCTTCCGGGCGATGATGAACAACTTTGCCATCGCCGTGTCGGTTGGCCTGCAATATGGCGTGCCGCTGGAAGAGTTCGTGGATGCCTTTACCTTCACCAAGTTCGAGCCCGCCGGGATGGTACAAGGCAACGACTCGATCAAAAACGCGACGTCGATCCTGGATTACATCTTCCGCGAATTGGCCGTGTCCTATCTGGACCGCACCGATCTGGCCCATGTGAAACCCGAAGGCGCAAGCTTTGACGATCTGGGTCGGGGTGAGGAAGAGGGCGTCTCGAACGTGTCCGAGATCAGCGAAAGCGCTGCATCCAAGTCTTTGGAAGTTCTGAAACAAATCAGCTCGACCGGGTATCTGCGCAAACGGATGCCGCAGGAACTGATGGTTCTCAATGGCGGACAAACCGTAGTTAACGGCATGGCCGAAACCGCAGCCACTTTCGAAGCTCCGGTGGTTGAATCCGCCGCCGCAACCGGAATGGATGCCCGCACCAAAGCCAAGATGCAGGGCTATGAGGGCGATCCCTGCGGTGAATGCGGAAACTACACGTTGGTGCGCAACGGCACTTGCATGAAATGCAACACCTGCGGCTCAACAAGCGGGTGTAGCTGAGTTAAGCGCCCCGGCAACCCGGGGCGCAGGGGTCGGAAGCTGCCACAGTTGCCGGCCCCGACGAATACGGATCAAGGCGCAGAGACTTACCTTCGATGCCTTGGTCCACTCGGCCGACATGCCCGTGTTGGCCGGGAACAGGGTGGGGCGGAATATTTGCTCTTTCCCACTCTTTCACGGAACGGGTGCGCTCGTTCCATGCGACGTCCAGGCCGCAGGCAAACAAAACACCGGGCGGTCAACGAATGGAGCCTGGATGGCGAAACTGACAGGGGGCTTCGGCCCCCTTTCTTTTTGTCCTAAAGCCGTTAACTCGGCAGAGCCTCGCCATATTGCCTGTTTCCCATCGGGCAAGAACCGCCGACCGTGTTTGGGGGAGTTTTACCCAGCGACAGACCGCGGATGCGACTCTGGCAAACACGCGGAGTTTGGCGCGAAATCAAAGCGATGGTACTCAGTGGCTGACAACTGGTGGTGATTGCGTGTTCTTGATGCTTGTCCGGACACAAAACACACAAACTCTATCAGGAGGCATCACAATGAAACTGAATACTCTGGTCACATTTTCCACACTTGCTTTTGCTCTGCCGACTTTGGCTGTCGCGCAGTCTGCGGCGGATACCAATGGGGACGGCGTTCTGACAATCGAAGAAGTTCAGGCCGTCGTGCCAGACGTTGATGCAAACGGATTTGCAGCAATGGATGCAAATGGCGACGGCGCGCTGGATCAGGATGAAATTGCAATCGCGCAGGAAGCCGGGTTGCTGCCATCTACAAACGGCTGATCAACAAATTATCAAGGCGGCCAGACGAAAATTCTGGCCGCCTTTCTAGGTGTTTATCTGGGTAGGTGAATGTTGAATTTACTGCGAATCTGCGCATCCAATGCCGGATCGAACTGTGCCGGAGAAGAGGTCGACAGGATTTCCAGTTTTCGCGCGGTCGCTTTTTCGATCAAGTCAGGTTTGCCAAGCTCGACCCATTCTTTCGGAGACGTTCGATCTCCATGTGCGGGATACACATAATCGGCCTGCATGCGCCCAAGTGTGGCATCGGTTCCCAAATAGTGACCGGGCCCACCAAGGCAAACCTCGGCCATCTGATCCAATGCCAGTGTTTCGTCAGATACTTCGATCCCGCGGACGCAGCGCATCGCCTGTCCGATAAGATCATCCCCTAAGATCAAGCTTTCAAAGCAAAAACCCAACAGAGACGAGTGCATCCCGGCGGATTCATAAACCATATTCAGGCCCGACAGGCCGGCCATGACGTTCGAGCACATCTGCTCCCATCCCGCTTGCATATCGGGCAATTTGGAATCCGACGCGCCTGCGGCGGCTCCGCCTGGCAGATCATAAAACTTGTGCATTTGGGCACAGCCAGCGCTGAGCAGAGCCTGTTCACCTGATCCTACGGACATGGCGCCTGTCCGAAGGTCCAACCCAAAGGGCCAGGTTCCAAAAATCGCCGGTGCACCTGGCTTTACGGCATTTACATAAACCAAACCGGCAAGACATTCTGCTGTCGCCTGGGCAATGGCGCCTGCGATTGTGGACGGAGCAGTTGCACCTGCCATTCCGGCCGAAAGAAGAAGAACAGGCATTCCTGCCTTGATGCATTCCTCCATCACCTGACAGCTTTCAGTGGCAAACTTCATGGGCGGTACGACAAAGCAGTTCGAGTTCGAGATGAATGGCCGCTCGCGCCACTTGTCTTCACCGCCTGCGATCATGTGGATTAGTTCCATCGCTGGCGCGACATAACTAGGATCGGTGAACGATGTGCCGATATGCTTGTAAGTGCCAGAACTACAAGCATAAATCGTGTTCAGGTCCATCTCGAGATTGTCGGAAATATCGCGACAAACCATCGGGCGTTGGACAAAATGGATGTTATCCAGCTGTTGGCAAATCCGCGCGGCATCGTGCAGATCCTGCACAGTCGAATCGCGGTATTCGCGGCCGTTGACTTCAACCATACTGACAGCGGCACCGGCGGTCCCATAGTGAACCTTTGCCCCCGACAATTCCAGGTCAGTTTGACCATCCCGGCTGAACAATGTGACCGAGCGGTTGGCTTTGGCAATGGTGTCTTCAACCAGCGCGCGCGGAAACCGGATGCGTCCGTCGTCGCCAAGTGTGCAGCCCGCGCCAACCAGATAGTCGATCCCGCTTTGCGGAGCATCCGCCAGACCTATGGTTTCAAGCGCCTGCAGCGCGGCCTCGTGAATGCGTTCGACTTGTGGCTGAGTCAGTGGCTTGTAGCGTCCGCCCTCCATTCCCGGGCGGATAGGGCGCAGATGATCAGGCAGAGCAGATGCGCGGGCAGCACGACGCGCAGCACGTCCGCCACTGCGGGAAGAGTTACGGGGTTGGTCGTTCATGTTTAGGATCCAATAGTGAGAAACGTATTTTGAGAGGCCTTACAAAAAGCCTGAAGGACGCCCCCTGGCAGCACGTCCCCGATCCGCGCCGATTGTGCGGCTGATCAGGTGGATTTTCCAAAATTCGTTCTGCATTTGGTTCCTCATCCAGTGGCCGCAGTGTTCCAATTCAGAACGGCATTATCTGTTCTATTTGCGACCTTGATGCCGAAAAGCGAAGCAAATTCTCAAGTGATTGTTGCCTAAAGATATTTTTCCCCGAGGCGGTCGAAATCTGCTATAATTTCTCTGCTTACTTGAATTGGGCCACTAGGCTAAACACTTTTTTAACGAATGCGGCCCAGTTTGTAGCAAATTGATCTGAATACTCGAAAGCATTGCTGAAAGGTTTTTGGTGAATCGTAGGAAGGTGCATATCGCATTAATTGTTGCTCTGGCGACATCCGGCTTCTCACCGGCTTTGGCCGAGGATTGGAGCGGTGCCTATGCGGGATTCAGCTTTGGCTATGCTGATGCAGACGGGCCGAATGGTTCAAGCGGCAGCGACACCAGCTTTGGTCCTCATCTCGGGTATGACTTTGATTTCGGCAAGTTCGTGTTGGGTGGTGAGCTTGAGTATAACCGGCTGTCGCTGAATCTTGGTCAGGGCGAAGGTAGCCTGGATAGCATGACCCGGCTGAAATTGCGCGGCGGATACGATTTCGGCAATGCGTTGGGATATGTGGTTATCGGTGCGGCGCGCGTGGATTCCACGGTCGAAAACGATACCGCAGCGGTTTATGGCATTGGTGTCGCTTATCCGATTGGCAATAATTTCGTCATCAGCGGTGAGGCGCTGCGCCAGAATTTCAATGACGTTACCCGATCGAATGGGGGGCTGGATTCGAATGTGTTCAATCTGCGTACGACATTTCGGTTCTAGCAAGATTTCCAGATTGAATCTGATCTGAGCTGCCGAATTCACGACTATGAAGGTCTGGCGTTTGCGGAGCATGGCGTCGATTTCCTGTTCCAATTCAGGGCGTTCGCCAATCACTCCCCGGTCATGATAGAACGTAAGGCTTGGCGCGGCGGGATAGCCGTGCTAGAGGATGATCCATGAACCGGATGACCTGCATCATTATCTGCTGCATTACCTGCTGATTTATCAAGCGGGCCGGTTTCTTTCGTTTTCTTCCCTGAGACAAGTTGCTAAGCCCGCGCCAACGCGAGACGCTATGCCGTTCTTAGGAGCCGACAGATGAAGACGATCAAACTGCACAACACACGGACACGGACAAAAGAGGATTTCGTTCCGATCAGCGCCGACAATGTGCGGATGTATGTCTGTGGACCTACCGTCTATGACCGTGCCCATCTGGGTAACGCGCGGCCCGTGGTCGTGTTTGATGTGCTCTATCGTTTGCTGCGGCATGTTTATGGCGCAGATCATGTGACCTATGTGCGCAATTTCACCGATGTGGATGACAAGATCAACGCGACCGCGTTGTCTCGACAGAAGGCCGGGGCCAAAGGGTCGCTGGAGGATTTGGTGCAGGAACGATCGGATGAAACCATTGGCTGGTATCTGCACGACATGGGCGCGCTGGGGGCGTTGGAGCCGACCGAGATGCCGCGCGCGACGCAATATATTACTCAAATGGTCGCGATGATCGAGGATCTGATTGCCAAGGGTCACGCCTATGCGGCCGAAGGGCATGTTCTGTTCGCGGTGGACAGTTGGAAAGAGCAGTACGGAGCCCTGTCCGGTCGGTCCGTGGATGATATGATCGCGGGTGCTCGGGTCGAAGTTGCGCCGTATAAGAAGAACCCGATGGATTTCGTTCTGTGGAAACCGTCTACCGACGAGTTGCCCGGGTGGGAGTCTCCTTGGGGTCGAGGGCGTCCGGGTTGGCATATCGAATGCTCGGCCATGAGCTATGAGCTGTTGGGTGAGAGCTTTGACATTCACGGTGGTGGCAACGATCTGATGTTTCCGCACCATGAAAACGAGATCGCCCAGAGCAAATGCGCCCACCCGCATGGCGAGTTTGCGCGCGTTTGGCTGCACAATGAGATGTTGCAGGTCGAAGGCAAGAAAATGTCCAAATCGCTGGGCAACTTCTTCACCGTGCACGATCTTCTGGAGCAGGGCGTGCCCGGTGAGGTGATCCGCTTTGTCTTTTTGCAGACCCATTATCGCAAGCCGATGGACTGGACCGAGAAAAAGGCGCGTGAAGCCGAGGCAACGCTGCGCAAGTGGCGGGCGCTGACAGCAGACATCGAGCCCGCCGCCAGCGCGGCGCCCGCGGTCATCGCTGCGCTGAGCGATGATCTGAACACAGCGGGCGCCATCACCGAGCTATACCGGCTGGCGTCCGAAGGTGACCATGCAAGCCTGTTGGCTGGCGCCCAGGTTATGGGGCTGTTGATGCCCGAAATGGGTGCATGGGCCGATCTGGCCTCAGTGGATTTGGGGTCGTATGCGGATAAACTGGCAGAAGCGCGGGCCGGGGCGATGCAGAGCAAGGATTTCTCAGAGGTGGATCGCCTGAAAGCAGTATATGTGGCAGCTGGCCTTGAAGTGCGGATGAGCAAAGAAGGTGTAGAGTTGGTTCCTGGTACCGGCTTTGACCTTACCAAGTTGGAGGGAGTGTTATGACAAAAACTCGCCTCTACCTCTACGACACCACCTTGCGCGATGGGCAGCAGACGCAGGGCGTGCAGTTCTCGACCGCTGAGAAGGTGCAGATCGCGCAGGCGCTGGACGAGTTGGGTGTGGATTACATCGAAGGTGGTTGGCCCGGTGCGAACCCGACTGACAGTGCGTTTTTTGATGCCGCGCCGAAAACTGCGGCGCGGTTGACCGCTTTTGGGATGACCAAACGCGCGGGTCGGTCGGCTGAGAATGACGATGTTCTTGCGGCGGTGATGAACGCTGGCACGAAGGCAGTGTGTCTTGTGGGCAAGTCGCATGATTACCACGTGACCCAGGCGCTGGGGATCACTCTGGAGGAGAATGTCGAGAACGTGCGCGCCTCGGTTGCGCATATCGTGGCGCAGGGGCGTGAGGCGCTTTTTGACGCCGAGCATTTCTTTGATGGCTACAGGGACAATCCCGGATATGCGGTCCAGGTTTGCAAGGCCGCTTTAGAGGCCGGAGCTCGCTGGGTTGTTCTGTGTGACACCAATGGGGGCGCATTGCCCGGTGAAGTGTCGCGGGTTGTGGCCGAGGTGATTGCCGCAGGCCTGCCCGGGGATCGTTTGGGCATTCATACGCATAATGATACGGAAAATGCGGTTGCATGCTCTCTGGCTGCTGTGGATGCGGGCGTGCGTCAGGTTCAGGGAACGCTGAACGGGTTGGGCGAGCGTTGCGGGAATGCAAATCTGACCGCCTTGATCCCGACCTTGTTGCTGAAAGAGCCTTATGTGTCGCAGTTTGATATCGGGGTCAGCGTCGGGGCCTTGGCGGGTCTGACTCGGGTCAGCCGTATGTTGGACGAAATCCTGAACCGGGTGCCCAGCAAGCAGGCGGCCTATGTGGGTGCGTCGGCTTTTGCACATAAGGCGGGGCTGCATGCCAGCGCGATCCTGAAGGATCCGTCGACATACGAACATGTCGATCCGGCGACTGTCGGCAATGCACGGATCATCCCGATGTCGAACCAGGCGGGGCAGTCGAATCTGCGTAAACGCCTGACTGAGGCCGGCCTGAGCGTGGAAAGTGGTGATCCGGCGCTGGGGCGCATTCTTGACCGGATCAAGCAACGCGAGGCCGAAGGCTATTCTTATGACACAGCCCAGGCCAGTTTTGAGCTGTTGGCGCGCGATGAGCTGGGCCAGTTGCCCGCGTTTTTCGAGGTCAAACGCTATAAGGTCACGGTCGAGCGGCGTAAGAACAAATACGACAAGATGGTCAGCCTGTCCGAGGCCGTTGTCGTGGTAAAAGTCGACGGGGAAAAGAAGCTGTCGGTCAGTGAATCTCTGGACGAAGATGGCAGCGACCGGGGTCCGGTGAACGCTTTGGCCAAGGCTCTGGCCAAGGATCTGGGGCAATATTCGCGGATATTGGACGACATGCATCTGGTCGATTTCAAGGTGCGGATCACCCAAGGCGGAACCGAGGCCGTGACGCGGGTCATCATCGACAGCGAAGACGGGCAGGGGCGGCGCTGGTCAACTGTCGGGGTCAGCGCGAACATAGTGGATGCGTCGTTTGAGGCCCTATTGGATGCGATCCAGTGGAAGCTTGTACGGGATTGCCGTCCTCGGGCGGTGGTGGCCGAGTGACGGTGCAGTTCAATGACGATCTGAAGGCCTGTGCTGCATTGGTGCATCGCGCCGATCCGGACCGGTTCATGGCGGCGATGGCCGCGCCGGTTGCCGCACGTTCGGTTCTGTTTCCGATCTATGCCCTGAATGTCGAGGTCGCCCGAGCGCCCTGGGTCACGCAAGAGGCGATGATTGCCGAAATGCGCCTGCAATGGTGGCGCGATGCATTGCAGGAAATTGCTGAAGGTCCGACTGTGCGTCGACATGAGGTCGTGACGCCGTTATCGCAGGTTCTTTCCCCACATCTGGCGGTGATGCTGGATGAATACGTGGCCGTAAGGCGCTGGGATATTTATCGCGATCCTTTCGAGGACGAGGCCCATTTCGAGGCCTACCTCAATCACAGCTCAGCCAGTTTGATGGTCGCGTCGGCGCAATCTTTGGGTGAGGCCGACGAGCCTGTGTTGCGAGATTTCGGCTATGCCGTTGGCGTGGCGAACTGGTTGCGCGCAATCCCGGATCTTGAAGCGCGCAGGCGTATTCCTTTGTTGGATGGAACACCCGATGCAGTGCGCGCTCTGGCGCAAAAGGCTCTGAACCGGTTACGGCGCGCACAGGGACAGCGTCTGGCGATTTCACCAGAGGCGCGCCCGGCGCTTTTGGCGGGTTGGCAATCTGAATGGGTGTTGCGCAAGGCGATTGCTCAGCCAGATCGCGTGGCCGCAGGGAATTTGATGCAGGGTGAGGTTCGGCGCCGGGTTTCCCTGATGTGGAAGGTGGTCCGGGGTCGCTGGTAGACCTCAGACCGTTTCGGGCTCGGACGGGCGCAGAACCAACCAAAGCAATGCGCCCCCGGCCAGAGTCAACAATGGAACCATGGCAAGGTTTACCGCGGTCCAGCCTTCAACCGGTGAGCCGCCAGAGCAGTTCATCAATCCACCCGAAGCAAGCGAAGCCAGTGTTACGCCACCGAATACCAGCAGGTCGTTCAGACCCTGCATGCGGCCACGCTCGTTGATGTCATGCGATGCCGCCAACATGGTGGTCGCGCCAATAAAGCCAAAATTCCATCCGACGCCCAGCAAGATCAGAGCGATGAAGAAGTTCTCAAGCTCAACCCCTTGCAAGGCGACAACGCCAGCACCGGCAAGGATTGCCAGACCAAGAGCTACGATCTTTTCGACGCCAAAACGGGCAATCAACTGGCCGGTGAAGAAACTGGGGATGTACATGGCGAGAACGTGAAAAGAGACCACATCTGCCGCGTCATTGGCTGTGTAGCCACAACCAACCACTGCCAGCGGAGTGGATGTCATGACCAGATTCATCAACGCATAAGAAACCATTGCGCAGATGATGGCCACGGCGATGCGCGGCGTCTTTAGCATCTCAAGCCGGGTGCGTCCGGTCGGGGCCCCCTCAGCGGCTTTTGCAGGCGTGGGGATGTCCAGAAAGAAAAACAAGACCGAACCCAGAATGTTGAGCACAATCACCGCCAGATAGGTGCCCAGGAAAGGGATCACATAGGCGGTTGAGGTCAGCTTAACGATTTGGGGGCCAATGAGCGCGGCGGCCAGACCGCCGGCCATGACGTATGAGATTGCCTTAGGGCGAAAGGCGTCCGAGGCTGTGTCCGCGGCGGCAAAGCGATAGAACCCGTGCGCGCTCATATAGATGCCGGTCAGCAGACTGCCCGCCAGGAAGACCGGGAACGAGGCCAGATACAAACCGTAGGCACCAACCAGCCCCCCACAGGCACCTGCCGTTGCCCCAACCAGAAACCCTGCGCGCCGTCCCCAGCGTTGCATTATGGCCGAAATCGGTGTTGCCGCCAGCATTGACCCCAGCACGATCAACGAGATGGGCAGGGTTGCTAGACAGGCATTGGTGGCCAGCGACTGCCCGGCCAGACCGCCAACAATAAAGATCATCGGCATCTGCGATCCCAGAATGGCCTGAGCTGCGACCAGAACAGCGACATTACGCTTGGCCTGACTGTTATCCGGGATCGTGGGTGTCATTGTCATGCGCCAATGCGTAGCGATGAAAGCAGGGTCATACAAGACGGTTGCATCTGCGACAAAGCACCCTAACGTGCTGCTGACCAATTTGCCGGAGCGCGCATGTCCGTCGGACGTATCATTGAAACCCCCGATTGCGTGGCCGAGGGGGCCAAGTGGCTGGCCGAGACCTGTCCGCGCATGGCCTATGCGATGGACCAGACCGGGCCTTTGCCGCTGCGCCGTAAGCCTGACGGGTTTGCCCAGCTGCTAAGTGCGATTGTCAGCCAACAGGTCAGTGTGGCCTCGGCGAACGCCATCTGGAAACGACTGCAAGATGCAAAACTGACGGGCCCACGCAAAATCATGTGGGCCACCGATGAGGATTTGCGTGCGGTGGGCCTTAGCCGCCAAAAGATCAGATATGCCCGAGCGCTTGCGGAGGCTCGTATTGATTACAAGGCGTTACGCGACGCACCTGATGAGGATGTTGTGGCGATCCTGACCGAAATTTCAGGCATAGGCGTCTGGACTGCCGAGATTTACGCGATGTTTTCTCTGGGCCGTGCCGATGTGATTGCACCGGGCGACCTTGCGCTGCAAGAGGCCGCGCGCATCCTCTATGATTTACCCAAGCGCCCTACGGATAAAGAACTGCGCCGGATGGCCGAAGCGTGGTCACCCTGGCGGTCGGTTGCAGCGCGGGTGTTGTGGGCCTATTACCGGGTCGCAAAAGAACGAGAAGGGATCAGATGACACGGGTTTTGAATGCGCTCCGAAAAGAGCCGGTTTCGGGCGATACGCGCTCGGTCGTGGTGTTCGTGCATGGCTATGGCGCCAACGGGGCCGACTTGCTGGGGCTGGCCGATGTGTTGGGCGAGCACTTGCCGGACACGCTGTTCGTTGCCCCTGACGCGCCCGAGCAGATCCCGGGTATGCCCAATGGCTTTCAGTGGTTCCCGATCCCGTGGATTGATGGCTCTTCCGAAGAAGAATCGCGCCGCGGGATGGAAATGGCGGCGGATGACTTCGACGCTTTCCTCGATGCGTTGATGGTGGACGAAGACGTTCTGCCCGAGCAGGTGGTTCTGTTCGGATTTTCGCAAGGCACGATGATGAGCCTGCATGTCGCCCCGCGCCGCGAGGACCCAGTGGCCGGGATAGTAGCCATTTCAGGACGCCTTCTGGAACCCGATCTGCTGCCGGATGAAACAGTCAGCCGCATGCCGGTCCTACTGGTACATGGCGACGCAGATGACGTCGTGCCGCCACAATCATTGCCCGAAGCCGCCGAGGCCCTGCAAGCGGCTGAGTTCAAAGAGGTCTATGCCCATGTCATGAAGGGCACCGGCCACGGTATTGCCCCGGATGGTCTTAGCGTCGCACTGGCTTTCATGCGTGACAAGCTGAGCCTTTAAGCAATGATTGCGGTCCGCCCCATGATGCCCGAGGATGTCGCAGCAGCTTGCGATTTGCTCAACCAGATCATCGCCATTGGTGGTACGACTGCGAATGAAACCCCTTTCTCCGAGGCGCAGTTTGCGCAGAGTTATCTATTGGGTCTCGATAAGATTTGCAGCCATGTGGCGATGGATGCGCAAGGTGAGGTTGCCGGGTTTCAATGGCTTGGGGTGAATGACGCACTGCCCGACGATTGTGCTGACATTGCAACCTTCACCCGCCGCGAACCGGTTTTGAAGGGGGCAGGGCGTGCCTTGTTTGAAGAAACCGCCAAATTTGCCGTAGGGGTTGGGCTCGGTTCCATCAGCGCGACAATAAGGGCTGATAACCGGTTGGGCCTGAACTATTACGAGAAGATGGGATTCCAAGATTACTCGGTTGATTTTGGTGTGCCCCTTCGTGACGGCACGCCGGTCGACAGGATTACCAAACGGATTGATCTGAGATTGGAGATACCATGCTGATCGTAACCGGAACTATCGAAATTACGCCGGAAGGTGTCGAAGCTGCCAGAAAAGCTGCGCAGGAAATGGTTGCCGAGACGGTGAAGGAAGCAGGCTGCACGGTCTATGAATTCAGCCAGATTCTGGGTCATGCCAATCGGTTTCGGATCTACGAAGAATGGGGAAGTCAGGCCGCGCTCGAGGAGCATTTTGCCACACCGCACATGGCAACATTTCAGGCGGTGCTGGGCAAGGTCGGAGTGACTGAAAGTCTAATCTATCGGATCACGGGAGGTGACAAGAAACCGCTGCGGTGATCCTAGTCCCATAAGGAAGGCTCGGCGAATTCGATGGAATTCCCGGACGGGTCGCGAACGTATAGAGACAGTATTCCGTTCGGCCATTCAAATTCAGCGTCTACGGGCACGTTCCAGTCTATAAGATGTTTTCGCATCACCGCGATTTGCGCGCGCGCCATGCCAAAGCAGGCATGACCCGGACCTTGGGCGCCATGGGCGGGAACAGGCAGGCGCGGGTTGCCCGGAGGTTTTTCGGTCTCTGCCGCATTGAATAGCAGCAACACTGAACCACCCACCTTGTAGAACACATGCCGGTTGGCGACACGCTGGATTTGCTCAAGCGCCAGAACGTCCCCATAGAAATGCTCTGCAGCATCCAGGTCGTCGACATAAAGTGACGCTTCTAAAAGGCCGGTTGGCTGCGGAATGTCAGGTGATACCTTCATTCCTCTATCCTATCACAAATAGGCGTTTCGGTCACCGACGTGGGCGCCGGTCCCGTTTGCGCGAAGAAGATGGTGCGAGGGCAGGCATAGATAGGCTATCCCATTGCCCCGGCTCAAGCCCGTCCAATGTCCAGTCGCCTATCCGGGCGCGGATCAGTCGAAGGGTCGGGTGCCCAACGGCCGCCGTCATCCGGCGCACTTGCCTGTTTCGACCTTCTCGAAGGACCAGTTCGACCCAACAATCCGACACCGTCTGCCGCACTCTAATCGGCGGGTCGCGCGGCCATAATGCCTCGGGCTGATCCATCAATCGCGCCTTGGCAGGGCGGGTCAAGCCCTCCTTCAGCTCAACACCATCGCGCAGGGCTTTTAGGGCGGAGGCGTCTGGCTCCCCTTCGACCTGCACCCAATAGGTCTTAGCCATTTTATGCTTGGGATCGGCTATCTGCGCCTGCAGGCGACCATTGTCAGTCAACAGCATCAAACCTTCGCTATCGCGGTCCAATCGCCCGGCCGGATACACGTCCGGCAGATCAATGAAATCCGACAGCGTACTGCGCGGAGACTCCGCATTCGCGCGATCCGTGAACTGTGGCAATACATCAAATGGTTTATTGAAGCGGATGAACCAGGACATTACCCGCCATAGCCCGGCGATCGAATTGGTGCAACCTGTGGATAACTGTCATCGGCCTGTTACGGATTCGGAATACTCAATCCCCGAGATATTGTGGAAACTCAGGGCTTGTCAGAGCTTTAACACGATATATAGTAAAGCTAAGGCCGGGGCGGGGGTTCTCCGCTCTGATGTCAAAAGAGGCAGAGCAGAGCGTGGAGCGATTCTGATATGGACGGAGACTTCAGGACCGAATTTGTCAGGGAACCCGGTGCGCTCAAGCATCATCCGGCATTGGTTTTGAACGCCGATTACCGCCCCTTGTCCTACTATCCACTATCGCTCTGGCCGTGGCAGGAGGCCATAAAAGCTGCCTGGCTGGACAGGGTGGATATCGTCGCCGAATATGACGAAGTTGTCCGAAGCCCGAGCACCGAGATACGAATACCCTCGGTCGTTGTGCTGAAAGATTATGTAAAACCCAGAAAGCGCGTGGCCTTCACGCGCTTTAATTTATTTCTGAGGGATGAATTCCGCTGCCAATACTGTGGCAGCCGTGGGGATCTGACCTTTGATCACGTGATCCCGCGCGCGGCGGGCGGGGTGACAAGCTGGCAGAACGTTGTTGCGGCCTGTAGCCCATGTAACTTGCGCAAAGGGTCTAAATCACTGCGGCAAGCAGGAATGACATTGCGCAAGCCTCCGCGGCAGCCGGATGCCGAGGCTTTGCGCAACGTTGGACGAAAATTCCCACCGAACCACCTGCATGACAGTTGGATCGACTTTCTCTATTGGGATGCGGAACTGGACGAGCTCTAACGGCCTGCACGCCACGCGGCGAACCAGAGCAGAACCAGAACGAAAGACAAAGCGGCATTCCATCCGGCCATGGAAACACCAAATAACTCCCATGGAATATCATCACAGCGTACCAGTGGTGCCGACATGATCTGATCCAGCAGTTCTTCTGCCGACAGACCGCCGATGCTGCTTGATGTGCAGCTTGACGGACCTTCCCACAAACCGCGTTCTACACCAGCGTGATAGATACCAATGACCGCAGTAGACAGCGCCGCCAGTGCACCCAATAGGGGCAAGACAGACTGTCGTGGCAATGCCAGCGCCACAGCGCCGATCAGGATGGCGACGCCATGTGGATAGCGTTGCCAAATGCACAGTTTGCAAGGTGGAAGCCCGCCAAGATACTGAAAGGCAAAGGCGCCAAGTAACAACGCCATAGACCCAAGCGTCGCAATCAGGATCAGTAAATTTCGTCGTGTCATAAGAATTTCACCGCTAGGAAACCGCCAAACAGAAGGATGATAAACAGGGAAAACATTAGGCCCAGCCGCTTTTCTATAAAGCTGCGGATCGGCTCTCCGAAGCCCCAAAGCAAACCTGCGACAATGAAAAACCGTATCGCTCGGGCCAGAATCGAGGTGGCAATGAAGGTGCCCAGGGGCATCCCTGTCCAGCCGGACATGATGGTGATGACCTTATAGGGAAAAGGCGTAACCCCAGCGGCCAGAACAGCCCAGAAACCAAAGTCATTGAACCGTGTGTTGAACTCTTCCATGGCGTGGGCTTTGCCCATGGATTCAAGGATGGGCTGGCCGAGGCTTTCATAAAAGAACGCGCCGATTGCATAGCCTAACATTCCGCCCAAAACCGAAGCTACCAGTGCTACAGAAGCAATCAGCCAGGCCCGGGAGGGTCGGGCAAGGATCATGGGAATCATCAGAACGTCCGGCGGTATCGGAAAGAAAGAGCTTTCGATGAAGGAAACAATAGCCAGCGCCCACAAGGCATTCGGGTGTTCTGCCAGGCGAATGGTCCAGTCATAAAGAGGTCGCAGCATCAGGTGCAATTTCCCTGTACATGTGTTGGGTAAGCCAAACCATGCGCCCCGCAGGCCGTCAACCTTGCAGGCTGGAACATTCCTCAATCAGGGTGTTTTTTGCCTCTGGACCTTCTCGATTTTGAACGCTAATTCAGTGTCCGTGGCCCAAGTGGCGGAATGGTAGACGCAGGGGATTCAAAATCCCCCGGTAGTGATACCGTGCCGGTTCGAGTCCGGCCTTGGGTACCAAAGTAAAAACAGAGGGTTAGGGGAACCTGCCTTCTGTTTTTTCTTTCCGGTAGTTCTAATTGCTCGCATTCCCAACTCACACGTTCGCGTTTTGGTCAGAGTTCCCGATGTCAAAAGCGCATAATTGGATTTGTTTGCGGTCACTGCGGGGCAGATGCGCAAGAAAAGCGTCAAAGGCGGGGAAAATTCAGGGGGGCTTGTCAAATCTGAGGATACGCCTGCTTTGGTGACCTGCTGGCCTTGACAAGCTAATGCTCAGAATGAAACCTCTTACGGGTTGGGAGATTCTGAAAAATCAAAGATATGCCTGCTGCATAGCGGGCGTTGTTGCATATCGCAGGGCCATTTATCCGGCGCTTTGATGTGTCTCCCACCAGAAAAATAATGGGAGTTCACTTATGAAAAACAGCAGCAAGCTTAGCCTCGGCGCGGTTGTCACGGCGGCTCTGATGGCGCCTGCGGCCTATGCCGAAGAGTTTATCACGATCGGCACAGGTGGCGTGACCGGGGTGTATTACCCAACTGGCGGTGCAATCTGTCGTCTGGTCAACAAAGGGCGCAAGGAACATGGTGTGCGCTGCTCGGTCGAATCGACCGGCGGTTCCGTGTACAACATCAACACCATTCGCGAAGGCGAGCTGGAGTTTGGTGTTGCGCAGTCCGACTGGCAGTACCATGCCTATAACGGCAGCTCGAAATTCGAAGAGGCGGGCCCGTTTGAAAACCTGCGCGCCGTCTTCTCGGTTCACCCCGAACCGTTTACCGTTGTGGCCCGTGCCGATTCCGGTGTGACCAATTTCGAAGACCTGAAAGGCAAGCGCGTAAATATCGGTAACCCCGGTTCCGGTCAGCGTGGCACCATGGAGGTTCTGCTGGGCGAAATGGGCTGGTCCACTGACGATTTCGAACTGGCGACCGAGTTGAAGGCGGCGGAACAGTCTGCGGCGCTTTGCGACAACCAGATTGACGCAATGGTCTATACCGTGGGTCACCCCTCGGGCTCGATTCAAGAAGCCACCACGGCTTGCGACTCGGTTCTGGTCAATGTCAGCGGCGAGGCCGTGGACAAGCTGGTCAACGACAACTCGTTCTACCGTACAGCTACCATTCCCGGCGGCATGTACCGCGGGTCGGATGGTGATACCGCGACATTCGGCGTTGGCGCGACCTTCGTGACTTCGGCGGACGTGTCGGATGATGCGGTTTATGCGGTTGTCAGCTCGGTTTTCGAGAACTTTGATGACTTCAAAAAGCTTCACCCGGCATTTGCCAACCTCAAGCCCGAAGAGATGATCGCGGACGGCTTATCGGCTCCGCTGCATCCGGGTGCCGAGAAGTACTATAAAGAAAAAGGCTGGATTCAATAAGCCAGACCTGACGCGGGGTGCCCGTCGGGCGCCCCGCACAAAACCCGTATCAAGCGGGTGATTCAGAAGGCCGCAAATGGCCACGACGGGGAGACATTTTCATGAGTTCCGAGACACAATCGAACCGCCCGCTATCCGAAGAAGAACTACAGGATCTGGTCGCATCTTCAGATGCCGGAGGGCGTAATCCGGTTGGGAATGTAGGCGTTTTCCTTGCGATCGTGGCGGCGATCTGGTCGATCTTTCAGGTCGTACTTGCTTCGCCTCTGGCGAACTATGTGTTGCCCGGCAGCGTGGTTAACAATTCGCGTCAGTTTCACCTGGCCTTTGCGATGTTTCTGGCCTTTGCAGCCTATCCGGCGCTGAAATCCAGCCCACGGGATTATATCCCTGTGCATGATTGGATCATGGGGCTGCTGGGCGCGTTTGTGGCGCTGTACGGATATTTCTTCTACACCAAGATCGTTGATGCCGGAGGGCTGGCAGACGATACAGACAAATGGATCGCCCTGGGTGGGCTATTACTGTTGTTCGAGGCCGCGCGCCGCGCGCTTGGCCCGGCGATGGCGATTATTGCGACGATCTTTTTGGCCTATGTCTTCTTTGGATCATCCGAATGGGTGCCCGAAGTCATCCGCTGGAAGGGCGCCAGCCTGAAAAAGGCGATGAGCCATATGTGGATCACCTCCGAGGGCGTGTTCGGAATCGCCTTGGGTGTTTCGACCAAGTTTGTATTCCTGTTCGTTCTGTTTGGCGCCTTGCTGGATAAGGCCGGGGCAGGGAACTATTTCATCAAGATGGCCTTTGGCGCGCTGGGTCACCTGCGCGGCGGCCCCGCCAAGGCGGCGGTTGTGGGCTCAGCTGCGACCGGCCTGATCTCGGGCTCGTCCATCGCAAACGTTGTGACCACTGGTACCTTCACCATTCCATTGATGAAACGCGTTGGGTTCAGCAGCGAACAGGCAGGTTCGGTCGAGGTTGCCTCTTCGGTGAACGGGCAGATCATGCCACCCGTCATGGGCGCTGCAGCCTTCTTGATGGTAGAATATGTGGGAATTTCCTATGTCGAGGTGATCACCCACGCCTTCCTGCCAGCGGCGATCTCGTACATTGCTTTGGTCTATATCGTGCATCTCGAAGCCGTAAAGCGGAACATGCCCACGTTGGGCGACCGCGAAGTGAAACTGGCACGTACCGTGGTTGGTATGTTCTCGTTCTTCATTGTCTTTGCTGGGCTCTGCTATGGCTCTCAATTCCCTGTAGAAGCAGTGACAAATTGGATGCCGAACTCGGCCGGTCTGGTCCTCAGCCTGATCATCTGCGCAATTTACGTGGCGCTGCTGTACCTGGCCGCACAGGTGCCCGATCTGGAACCCGATGACCCGAATGCCAAAGAGGTGACGCTGCCGGTCATTAGCGAGATCTACAAGGCGGGCCTGCACTACCTTCTGCCGATCATCGTGCTGGTCTATTTCCTGATGATTGAACAGAAATCGCCCGGTCTTTCGGCCTTTTGGGCCACGTCCTTGCTGTTTGTGATCCTGCTGACGCAGAAACCGCTGAAGGCGATGTTCCGGGGGCAAAGCAACCTCTACAACGCGTTCATCGACGGTGTCGCGGATCTGTGGCAGGGCATGATCGACGGCGCGCGCAACATGATCGGTATCGCGCTGGCGACGGCCACGGCGGGTGTGATCGTTGGTACCGTGACCCTGACCGGTGTGGGCCAGGTGATGGCCGATCTGGTCGAGTTCCTGTCGGGTGGCAATCTGATCCTGATGCTGATCATGGTCGGTATCCTCAGCCTGATCCTGGGCATGGGCCTGCCGACCACTGCGAACTATATCGTCGTCAGTTCTTTGATGGCCGGTGTGGTCGTGGAGCTGGGCGCGCAGAGCGGGCTGATTGTGCCGCTGATCGCGGTGCATCTGTTCGTCTTCTACTTTGGCATCATGGCGGATGTGACACCGCCCGTGGGGCTGGCCAGTTTCGCGGCTGCGGCTGTATCGGGGGGCGATGCGATTAAGACCGGATTCATCGCCTTCTTCTATAGCCTGCGCACGGTCGCGTTGCCGTTTGTCTTCATCTTCAACACAGACCTTCTGTTGATTGATGTGACCTGGGTCGAAGGGATAATCGTTGCGATATTTGCGACGATAGCGATCCTTGTCTTTACGGCGGGCACGATGGGCTACTTCCTGACCCGCAGCCGGATCTATGAAAGCGTTGCCTTGGTCGCGGTTGCTTTCGCACTATTCCGTCCGGATTACTTTATGGACAGGATTTCACCCCCATATCAGACCGTTGAACCGGCTGCATTCACCGAAACGATCGGGGAAACACCGCCCGGAACCGAGGTGCGTCTGGTCATCAGCGGCCCGGATTTCGACACGCTTGAGATGGTGGATACCACGGTTGTCGTCTCTGTCGGTGACGAAGACGGCGGTCCTGCACGGGTTGATGCGATGGGTCTACTGCTGATCGAAGAGGACGGTCTGATCAAACTGGAAGAGCCGCTGTTCGGCGCGCCTGTTGCAGATGATCTGAGCATCTTCGACTATTACGGGGATGAGGCCGTGCGCCTGACCTCGGTCAGCCTGCCGTCAAGCCAGCCACCCAAGCAACTGGTGTATATCCCGGCGATGATCCTGTTGGGTCTGATCGCCTTCCTGCAACGCGGCCGTGCCGCCAGACAAGGGGTGCCCGCATGACACGTTCTGTTCTGTGTGCTGTTGATATCAGCAATGGAAAAATTGATGGCCCGGTCCTTCAAAAGGCCGCTGCATTGGCCGATTTGGAGGGGGCGCAGCTGGATGTGGTCAGTGTTCTGCCCGATTTTGGAGAAAGCTGGGTGTCCGGCTTTTTCCAGGCGGATTTTCATGAAAAGGCATTGGCTGAGGCGCAGAAACAACTGACCGAGCTGTGCGCATCAACATTGGGCAGTGAGCGCAATGAAAAGATCCGCCATGTGGTGGCCACGGGCACGGCCTATCAGGAGATCCTGAGAACCGCAGAAAGCGCCGGATCTGACCTGATCGTCATTGGGGCGCATAAGCCGGACTTCAAGGATTACCTGCTGGGTCCGAATGCTGCGCGCGTCGTGCGGCATTCGACAGTCTCGGTCTACGTGGTGCGATGATCTAATACCCGGTCATTTCAAGATAGCCACGGCCTGAATGGCTGCCTGAGACCGTAACGGGCCCCTCCCAATAAGCAAAGCGGGTTGCCATCCAGGCTTTGGGTGTCAGGGCGCTGACGACAATATCCACCCCGCGGGCGGGGAGTGTAACACGCCATTCAATCGGGATATCCCGGTCAGCGACATGAGCGGTCTGAAGCGGTTCAAAAGAAACAGAGCCATCGGCAAGCGCGGTGGTTTCGCCATCCTTGCCGATCCACGTTGCAGAGGTGAAATCCTCAGCCTCTCCGCGCAGGCGAAAGGCCATCAGCTTGTCGCCGCCTTCAAAGCTGAGCGAGAACCAATCCCATCCGCTTTGATCCTCGGCCAAGGGCTGCGAGGACCATTCCCGATCTAGCCAACCCTGTCCGGATACCGCAACATCCCCATCCGGCAGATGCACTGTGCCTGTCAGGTCGAAGAACGGCTGTGAATAGTAATGACTTGCCTGCCCCTGCGTAGACTTGACCGAATACCCGGCATCCCCGTGAAAGACCAAAGGCCCCGTTGCGCGCATTGACAGATCGTATCCGAACTCAGAACCGTTGGCCCGAAGCTTCAGCGCATTGAAGTCGGGTCCGCGCATGTACCATTCGTCGATCCAGGCTGCGAATGGGGCGGCGGTTACCCCGGCCTGACCGATACCGCCCCGCGACAGGCGTTCAGCAAAGTAATGGGCATCAGGGGTGGTCAATGCGGCATGGCCCAACCACAACTGCGGACTTTGCCAGGATTGCTCTTCATAGGGTTTCAGCGCCGAGCGGAACAAAGTCCATTGTACTCCGTAATCGCGCCCGTCTTCTCCTTTCAGGTTCGCGGTCAGATACCACCATTCGATCTTGAAAGTGGGATGGGGACCGTGATCCTGCGGAAAGCTCAACTGATACCCAAGCTGGGGGACGTCGAACCCGTCGGCCTCACCTCCAAGACCGGCAAAGCCCTGCGCCCGAAGTTGGGCGGGCAATAGCAGGGCCAGAATTAGGAACCAGACTTTAGCGTTCATTGGCAAACACTCTTAACAACTCGGCAGGCGGGATGCGCAGCAACCGAATGGCTGGAACCGCAGCGGCGATAACAGCGGCCAGTAAGGTCAGAAGAAATAGATAGAACCAGTCGCTTGGGAATAGGTACATTGGTAACCGCCAGCCAAACGCCTCGACATTGATGACCGTCAGCAACGTCCAGGCCAGAACCAACCCAAGCGGCAAGGCCAGCGCGGCGGTCAGAGAGGCGAGAAGCACGCTCTGCGTCAGTTCAAACCGCGCCAGCTGCGCCCGCGTCAGGCCAAGCGCCCAGACCGGTGCGATCTGTGGAAGCCGTTGCGTCCAAAGCGTCAGCAGGCTGGTCAGAATTGCAAATCCAGCAACCCCGAGCGTCAGGATATTCAGCGCAGAGGTCACCACAAATGTGTCTTCGAAGATTTCCGTGGATCGGGCCTTCATGTCTGCTTGATGAACGACTGCCTGCGGAGGAAGGTCAAATTCCGCCCGAAGCCTTTCGGCAACATCGCTGGCCTGATCAGGGGGCATGCGAACGCCATATCGCCGTTCCTCGGTATTGGGTGCGATGTCTTCCAAAAGCTCCATCGACACGATGGCTTGTCCGGTTGGATTGCCATAATCAGAATAGACCCCTGCAATGACCAGCTTGTGACCCGGGCGGAGCGTGATTTGATCTCCGGGCCACAAATTGGATCTGCGCGCAAGCTGTTCGTTGATCAGAACGGCGGTTCCGGACATCACCTGATCCCATACTCCGGGCACTGAGGCGATCAGCGGCCAGTTTTCTTGATAAACCGGATTGTTCACCACCCCGTAAAGAAACAAGGGGCCGCTTCCGTGCGCCAGCTCGACGTTTCGGATCGGCAAAACGGCGTCGACCTGAGGCAGCAGCCATTTCTTGATGTCCTGCGCCTGTTGTTCGTCGGCTGCGGTTATATACAGTTCTGATGTCAGTCGTTGGTCAAGCCACCCAGTAAATGTCAGCCGGAAACTCGACACCATGGTTCCAACGCCGATATTTGCGGCCAATGCCAACATCAATGCCATCAGGGCCAAAGAGAGACCGGGCAGTTGCGCCTGCATGTCGGCGAATACCCATTGTCTGACTGGGCCGTTCTGTAGCTTCTGAAGTCCGGTTACTGCGATCAGCAAGAGAAACGGTAAAATCAACGCAGAACCCGTCAGGATTCCGGCAACCAGCACGAACCCTGCGACCAAACCGTCGGCCACAAAGATTGAAACGATCCCCAACCCAATCAGGAATACTCCGATCAGAGCCAATCTTTTGGTTGCAGTGTCATCCCCCCGCCAGGCCTGCGGACCCGGGCTGGATAACAGCGGCAGCCGAGCCAATCGGAACAAAGCCTGAGAGCTGGCCAATAGCGTTCCGAACAGGGCCATGGCCAAGCCCGCGAGAACCCAGTGCAGTTGAAGCGAAAGCTGACCTTCAACTGGTGCACCATACAACCCGCGTAGGGTCGATGCCACGTCGGGCAGCAAGGCCCCGGCCAGCAGGAAACCCAGTACCAGACCGGCGCCCCCTCCAATCAGGGCCAGCAGCGAAAGCTCGGCCAGAATGATCCATACGATCTGACGCATCGGAACGCCCAGCGCACGTATTGTTCTGATAATTGCTCGGCGCTGTGCAAAGGCCAGCCCGACGGTGCCATGGACGATGAACAGCCCGACGGCAAAGGACAAAAGAGCAAAGGCAGACAGGTTGAGGTGGAAGCTCTCTGTCAGTTGCGCCGTGTCCAATCTGGTCGAGGCTGCAACGCGTGTCAGATCGGGGGCGATCTGCTCAAGCGATGGGATCGCTCGGGGCTGCTCTGGCAAGACGACCAGACGTGAAATCTGCCCCTTTTTGTCAAGCAGCTGTTCGGCAACGCCAATATCGGTAAAGACCAGATCCGGTGGCAGCGCGTCGCTGGACAGGATCGGGGGCAGGTTGCTGGCTTGCTGCAGAATCTGGGCCAGTTCCGGCGCGACCAGTATCCTGCCGGGCGCGGTCAGCATGTCTGCGGGATCAGGCGGCGTATCGCTTTGTTCCAGACGGCTGAGGGCGGGCAGGGGTGGAAAGGCGACCATGTCGATCCCCATGACCTGCAGATTGTGACCGCTATGGCGCCAACGCCCCTCAAGCACCGCGGCGATCTGCCAGCCAGCCCGACGCAAGCTGACATAATGGTCGATCGTCAAATTCCCCGAGGTGGCGTGCAATTCATCGTATTGACCAAATGAGAGTTGATCATTGGCCCGTTGATAGCTTGCCCGCGCCTCGGAATTTATGGCTTGAACGGCCGACCACAGCCCGGTCGCAAGCGCAATGCCGGTCAACAAGGTTAACAGCTGAAGCCAATGGGCACGCCAGTGCGACACCAACGCCTGTATGATGGCCAAAGTCACGAGATAAGGCCGCCGGACAGGCGGACCTGTTGGTCCAGACGGGCTGCTATGTCCTGCGAATGTGTCACCAAAAGCAGGGCTGCGCTGGTTTCGGCGACCAGCGCAAGCATCAAATCCAATACATTGGTGCTTGCGACCTCATCCAGATTTCCTGTTGGTTCATCCGCGAGCAAAAGACTGGGGCGCGGCGCAAGGGCGCGTCCGATGGCAACGCGTTGCTGCTGGCCGCCTGACAGGTTCTCGGGAAAGCGGTTCAGCAGGTCCCGCAATCCCAGTTTGTCGGCAAGATGATCGCACCAGTCCGGATCATGTTTACCGGCAAGCCGGGCATGGAAGGACAGGTTTTGGCCGACCGTCAACGACGGGATCAGATTGAACTGTTGGAATACCAGGGCCACACGCTCGCGCCGAAGGGCTGCGCGCCCGGTATCGTCTAGTTTGGACAGGTTGGTTCCGCCCAGTGAGATTTCGCCCGCATCGAATATGTCCAGCGCACCTGCGAGATTTAGAAGCGTGCTTTTGCCACTGCCACTTTCCCCGGTTAGGGCAAGCGTTTGGCCATGGTCCAACGACAGAGATACTCCGTTCAAAATCGGTCGACCGTTTGCATATGATTTATGGACATCAGTTATTTTAAGCAGCATTCATAGGCGCCCTGTATTCTGCCACTCACAATTTGCAGCCGACCGAAGCGGTGTCCAGTTCAATGGCGCTATCGTTTCCATTCGTCGCAGACGCAGGGTTGCCCAATCCTGCAATTGAAGCGATTGTGACGAGACTTAAAAACAGAGGGGATGGGCGCCGGTGACCTTATCCGAGCAGATTATCTGGGGAAGCGTTTATTTGGGTATCTGCTTTTTGATCGAAATTGCCCTGCTGACCTGGTGCATGCAGATCATCCGCGTGATGTCGATCAAACTGGAAAAAAGCAAAAGGTTTGTCACAATCGCCAGTCCGCTCTGTATCGCACTGATTTTTATCGTGATGATCCATACCTTTCAGGTCTGGCTTTGGGCGATTGTCTGGGTCTTTGGGGATGTTCTGGCGGACTGGAATTCGGCGCTGTATTTTTCCTTGGTGACGTTCACTACGCTGGGTTACGGCGACATTGTGTTAGGAGAGGGGCTGCGAATCTTTGGTGCATTTGCGTCGGTCACCGGGCTTTTGGCATTTGGGCTGTCCACAGCCTTTTTGGTCGCGGTCATGTCGCGGGTGCTGCAGGAAGAGTCGATCCTTTAAAGGATTGGTGCGAACAACCGCGCCAGAGGCGAGCCGAACCGAATATAGGCCGGTTGTTCGGGTAAGGTTTTGACCAGCTCATAGCTGGATTCAAAGTCCATTAGCAGCATGTCGTGAACTGCATGGGCCGCGTCCTTGTCAAAGAACAGGGCCATCGCCTCAAAATTCAGGCGGAAAGAGCGGTTGTCCAGATTGGTGGTGCCAACAGCGGTCAGGGTGTCGTCCACCAGAAATACTTTTTGATGCATGAATCCATCAGTGTACCGGTAGACCCGCGCGCCGCATTCCCTGATCTCGTCGAAATAGGCAAAGGCCGCCAGCCAAGGCAAGCGGTGATCAATCACGTCGGGAACCAGAATGCGAACATCTACCCCGCGCATTGCGGCGTGGCGTAGTGCGGTCATGATGTCGATATCAGGAACGAAATAGGGGGATGCGATCCACAATCGTTCCTTTGCTTCCGTGATTGCAGAAAAGAACATCATGGCGCCGGTTTCGGTTTCGTCCCCCGGACCTGTGGCGACGAGAAGGGCGTTCATGTCCTGATCAGATTCCTGACCCGCCCAGGCCAGTTGATCTATCAGGTCTTCTTGATGCGCCCAGTACCAGTCCTCTGTAAAGATCAGTTGTAGTTGGCGCACGATATGTCCAGTCAGCCTTATGTGTGTGTCCCGCCAATGTCCGAACTTTGCGGACTGACCGAGATATTCGTCGCCGACATTGTGGCCGCCGATAAAGCCGATTTCACCGTCTATGATCACCGTTTTCCTGTGATTGCGATAGTTTAGCTGAAATCGCTGTCCTGGATGACGCTTTTCATGCTGACCGGCAACGTGAATTCCCGCCGCGCGCAGCGACGTGATGTAGCTTGTCGGTAGGCCATAACTGCCTACGGCGTCGGTCATAAAGCGAACTTGCACGCCGCGCTCTGCGGCAGCGATCAGTTTGCTTTGCAGTTGCCGCCCCAATCCGTCATCACGCACGATGTAGAACTGGACAAGCACATAGTCCTGAGCCGCGTCGATAGCCTGAAAGATAGCGTCAAAGGTTGCCTGCCCATCGACAAGCAAATCTGCACCGTTGCCGCGTGATATGGGAAGATGCGCAAGCTCTTCGAAAGGGAGCGGATTGATCGTGATCATGCCCGGATCTGGGCGCGAAAAATCCGCAAAGCTTTTTATCCCTTCGACAACAGTCTCAGCGTGCTTTCGGGCCAGGCGATACCCGCGAAAACGATGATGTCCCAGAAACAAGTACAGCGGTACGCCAGCTATCGGCGCCGAGATCAAAAAGACCACCCATCCCACGGCACCCTGCGGTGTGCGCGCTGTTTGAGCGGCGCGTATCGAAAAGACCGCGGCGGTCAGGTACAAACATAGGACAAAGAGGGAAACAAAGAGTGTCAGCATGGAGGATTCGATCCTGGCATTTTCCTTAGTGTTTCAAGTTGCATTGGGGATTGGCCTGTTCAGACTGTATTCCCCGATGGCGGCCCTTCGTCGCCGAGTTCACCATTCAGGGACATTAAAATTGCGATCGGGCGCAATGCGGGAATATGGCTGAAGATGATCAGGATGCAGACGGTCAGCGGAACGCTCAGGAAGGCTCCGATCAGACCCCAGACCGTAGTCCAGAACATAAGTGCCAGAATGACCAGAAATGTCGACATGTTCAGCGATCGGCCCAGCATGGCCGGGTCCAGAAAATTACCGATCATGAACTGAAGCGTGCCACAGCCGAAAACTATGATCAGAAACGGCCCGATACTTTCAAATTGAACCAGTGCAATCGCCGCTGGAAACAAAACGGCAATAATGGACCCGATCGAGGGTATGAAATTCAGGGCAAAGGTCAGCACTGCCCATGTCTCGGAATACTCAAGACCAAGGGTCTTGAAGACCACATAGCTGATTCCAGCCGTTATCAGGCTGATAAAGGTCTTCACTCCGACATAACGCTGCAGACTAAAGGAAATCGCGTCCAGAACCAAAGCGAACTCGGCACCGGTTTTAGGGTCACCGGCGGCCATACGGATCTTTTTGCGGAACGCCAGACGTTCGGCCATCAGGAAGGCAACGTAAAGGCTGATGAGGAAAAACTGGTTCAGCAAGGACGTTGCGCTGCCCAGCAACATCCGGGCGACGAAAGACATATCAATGTTGACCAGATTGTCCCTGATGAAGGCCGTGATATCGTTGCCCACAAGGTCGTTTATGCGGTTAACGGCCTCGTCGAACTGGCTTTCATATGTATTGATCGAGCGTGCAAACTGCGTCGCCTGATTGCCCAGAATATACATGATCATGAACAACCCGACCAAAACCACGGTCACTCCAGCCAGGTTAGCCAACCAGACCGGAGCCTTGGTCAGCGCAATAACCCGGTCACTCAGCGCGATGATCAGGACGTTGATCAGCAAGGCCATGGTCAGCGGGATCAGAAAAGCGGAACCTGCATAAAGCCCCAATACGACCAGTGACACGACAATCGCGGTGTCGCGGACAACCGAAAGGCGCAACCTGTTCGGCATGCTTGGGTTCTGGTCGCTGGTTGGCATTTTTCGCCCGGCTTTGTGTAGGTTCCGTTTCGATCCTGCACGGGACAAAGGGATTATGCAATGCAACCAAACATTTGGAGTTGGTTAATTGCGTCCAGTCGGGTTTTGCCGGTTCTGGTTCGAATACAGTCAGGGTAGAGTTTTCGGATGACGACAAGTTTGATTCCCCTGACTGGAAGAGTAATTCGAGCCCTTTGGCTGGCCTTGGGTCGATTTGGGGCCAAAAACGGCATGGTCATGAGCAGCCACGTTGCCATGTCCCTGATGCTGGCCCTGTTTCCGTTTGTTCTGTTCACTGTAGCACTGGCTGGTACGCTGTCTCAGGATTATGTCACGGACGAGCTGATCGAACTGATCTTTGGCGCCTGGCCAAAAGATGTCGCCGGCCCGATTGTGGGAGAGTTGCGCTCGGTCCTGGCGGAATCAGGTTCGGGGGTAATCACCCTGGGCGGTTTGCTGGCCATTTTCTTTGCCTCAAACGGCGTAGTTGCGGTGCGGGCAGCCATGAATCAAGCCTATCATGATCATGACGCCTGGCCATTCTGGAAGACACGCTTGCTGTGCCTGGGATTGGTGATTGTTGGCGGGGCGGCCATTCTGGCCATCGCCGCCGTCGAAGTCGTCTTGCCGGTCTACACGCGCCTCGTGTCCGAAAAAACTGACGTCAACGTATCAGACTGGTTGTCTGTGGATCGATTGCGTTGGACCTTTACCGTGGCGGTTCCTGCGGGCACGGTTATCGTTGCACATCTTGTGCTGCCGACGCGCCGCCATCGGCTGTGGCAGATCCTTCCGGGCGTTGTTCTGACACTCGCTCTGTGGGCGATGGGCGGTTGGGGCTTTTCGATCTATATCGGACAGTTCGCCTCGTACAGCGCTACTTATGCTGGTCTTGCGGGGGCGATGGCTGCGTTGATTTTCCTGTATCTATGCGCGGCCATCCTGATTCTGGGCGCTGAATTCAACGGCGCGCTGATGGATTTGCAGGATCAAATTAACGGACAAACCTGAAGGGCAGGGTGGCTGGGGCTGTAAAATAGCAATTCAAAGCCCGGTTTGCGTCATGAAATCGGCACGTTTCTTACCCAAACTGCATGGACTGTGACCCCGTACGCATCAAGGTGAGGCCTCATGACCAAACTGCCCGAAAGCGCGAAATCGCAAAATCCATCGTCGCTGACCCGGCGGATTGAAGAATTACGGGCAAAACCGGCGACGGATATCAGTCACGGTGAGGCATTGTTGTTGCAAGGAAACGCAATATCTTCGCTGCGTGAACAGCGTCTTGCGCGTTCCCTGGCTGACTTCGCGGATTAACTTCAGCCGCGAAACCCTGTTGCTACAACGAATTTTTCCGAACTGTCCGCGCGGGATGCCGGTGGTTTGACATGCGCCACCTTGTCAAACTTCTGTTTCAGAATCTTCTGCAGATCCCCTTCGGCTCCTCCGGCCAAAACCTTGGCGACAAATGTGCCGCCCTGTTCCAGCACATCAAAGGCAAAATAGGCGGCGGTTTCGCACAGGGCCATGATCCGCAAATGGTCGGTTTGTTTATGCCCCGAGGACGCAGCAGCCATATCTGACATCACCACGTCAGCTTTGCCACCCAACCAGTCTTTGACCTTCTGGTCGGCATCGTCCTCCATAAAGTCCAACTGGTGAACCTCGGACCCGGCCACCGGTTCGACCTCTTGTATGTCGACACCCAGAACAGTGCCGATTTTCTTACCGCTTTTCTCACCCAATGCATTAACGCGTTGGACCGCAACCTGCAGCCAGCCGCCTGGGGCGCAACCCAGATCGACGATGCGCGCACCTGGAACCAGGAAGCGGAATTTATCGTCCAGTTCCAATATCTTGAACGCCGCGCGCCCACGATAGCCTTCGACCTGCGCGCGCTTGACATAGGGGTCATTCAGCTGACGTTCCAACCACCGGGTCGAGCTGATTTTGCGCCCGCGGGCGGTTTTGACCTTAACCTTCAGGTCGCGCTGCCCGCGGCCCGAATTGTTTTTGCCAGTAGGTGTCTTCGCCATCAGAACGGTCCGTCTTCCAATACACCGTCCGCGCTCATCTGCGCATAAAGCAGGCCTTCGCGCAGCCCCCGGTCCGCCACTGAAAGACGGTCGGTTGGCCAACATCGTAACAAAGCCTGCAATATGGCCGAGCCGGACATGATCAGGGCCTGGCGGTCATCGCCGATACGCGGATCTCTCCGCCGCCCCAGTGGGCCGAGTTCTAGATACCCGCGTATCACTTTGTCAATCTGATCGCTTGTCATGCGCAAACCGTCTACCTTGGTCCGGTCATACCGCTTCAATCCCAGATGTGAGGCTGCGACTGTCGTAACCGTGCCACTGGTGCCGACGATCTGAAAACCTTCGCGGGCTTGTTCATCCTTATAAGGCGCAAAATCGGCCAAGTTTTCTTCGAAAAACCAGCTCATCAAGGCAAACCGCGCCGCATCATCTTCGACATCATGGAACTGATCGCGCAGCGTCGCAACGCCGAGGGGAACACTGATCCAATCCACAACCTTGGCTGCAGGAAACGGGCTGTCTGTTGTATGAAATCCATTATGCAGACGCATAATCGCCGCCGGGCGATCCCGACGCGGAAGCGAGGATATGTCGATCCAGACAAGCTCTGTCGAACCGCCGCCAATATCCACAACCAACAACTGTTCTGTCTTAGTGGACACCAGCGGGGCACAGGATATTACGGCCAGACGCGCTTCTTCCTCGGGCTGGATGATCTCAAGCGTCAACCCGGTTTCACCCTTTACCTGGCGAATGAATTCACGTGAATTTTTTGCACGGCGACAAGCCTCGGTTGCGACTAGACGCATGCGCTTGACCTTGTTGCGTTTCAGCTTTTGCTGGCAAATGCGCAACGCCTGAATGGTGCGCGCCATCGACGACCGAGACAAACGCCCCGTCCGCTCTAAGCCCGCGCCCAACTGCACGGATTTAGAAAAACTGTCCACCACATGAAACCCGCTGCCCTTGGGCTGGGCAATTAACATGCGACAGCTATTTGTTCCCAAATCCAGCGCGGCATAAAGCGCATCAGGATCGGGTCTTGCCGGCGCGGGGCTTTCGACCGCCTTCGGGAACGCGCCCGCACCTTTGGGACGCTTGGGCGCCATCTTCAACGCCCTCCGATTTACGAGTTACCCCGACCATAGGTCGGCCTTTTGGTTCGTGCAAGATACTCATTAAAGTGATGAGAATTTTGAGGTGAGGTTTACAGGAACAATTCGTTACAAGCCGTGTATCCCGTTGTAGGTGAAAACGTCGTTTGAAATGCGCCTTGTGTCGAAAATCGACCGACCTGCGACCACATTGAAGTTTAGAACCGGTCCATCTGGTTAGGAGGAATCAAAGCAGATGCCTGACGTCACCATCGTATATTGGCGCGACATTCCCGCCCAAGTCATCGTCGGCAAGGGCCGCCGGGGCGCAAAACGGCAGTTGGAAGAACGGTTCGAGCAAGCCATTGACCGCGCCGCCATGAAGGTGAACGCCAAGGACAGCGATGCCTATCTGGCCGAATGGCGCAAGGCCGCGCCTTTCGCGGTTGAGGGCGATCCGTCCGAAATTGCCGAACAGCAGGCTGTGCGTTTGGAAACGGAATATGATCAGGACCGTATCAAGGCTCTGATCGCCAATGACGGTTGGGCATGAGCTCGAAATCTATATGGGAGGCCGCTATGGCTTTGCTGAACTTCAAGAAACGTGATGCCGCCGAAAACGGTCCGGTAAATCCAACCGTCGAAGCCTTCCTGCAGGGCTATTCGATTGAGGTGATGCCGCGCACCGCCGAGAAGGTCGAGGATTTTCGCGCTTTGTTGCCTGAAGGCACACGCGTCTATATTGCCCATATCGAAGGCACTCCGATCGAAGACATGGTCAAGACCGCCAAGCGCATCGCGGCGGACGGCTATCCTGTTATGCCGCATTTCCCGGCGCGGATCATTAAAGACACGGCGACGCTGGAAAACTGGATTTCTATGTACCAGGGTGAAGCAGGTGTGGATCAGGCGCTGTTGCTGGCCGGTGGTGTCGCGAATCCTCATGGTGATTTCGACAGCTCGATGCAGCTGCTGGAAACTGGTTTGTTCGACAAGGCCGGGTTCAAGCGTCTGCACGTCGCGGGCCACCCTGAAGGCAACAAGGACATCGACCCTGACGGATCGACCAAGAATGTTGACGATGCGCTGCGTTGGAAACAGAAGTTCTCTGAGACCACGGATGCCGAAATGGCGCTGGCCACTCAGTTCGCCTTTGACGCCAAACCGATCATCGCCTGGGCCGACAGCCTGAAAGAGGCGGGGATCGACATTCCGGTTCATATCGGCATCGCCGGTCCGGCAAAACTGCAAACACTGATCAAATTCGCCATCGCCTGCGGCGTTGGTCCATCGCTGAAGGTTCTGCAAAAGCGCGCTATGGACGTGTCCAAGCTGCTGCTGCCTTATGAGCCCACGGATGTGATCACCGAATTGGCCAACCACAAAGCAGCCAACCCTGATTTCAATATCACAAACGTACATTTCTTCCCGCTTGGTGGCATCAAGACAAACGCCAACTGGGCCATCAACAACGGCGGCGCTTCGGCAAAGCCTGTAACCTCCTAAGGATCGGACATGACCCGTACAGTCGTAGAATCAAAAACAAAAACCGCCGTCCTGGGCTTTGACGAACCGTTCTGCGTGATCGGTGAGCGGATTAACCCGACAGGCCGCAAGAAACTGGCGGCGGAACTGGAAGCAGGCGATTTTTCGACCGTTGAAAAGGACGCCCTCGCGCAGGTTGCCGCTGGCGCGACCGTTCTGGATATCAACGCGGGCGTTGTCTACAACTCGAACCCCAACCCGAACGAGACCGAGCCGCCGCTGATGCGCAAGATCGTTGAAATGGTGCAGGGGCTGGTCGAAGTGCCGCTGTGCATCGATTCATCGGTTCCGGGAGCTCTGGAAGCGGGTCTTGAGGCGGCAGAGGGCCGTCCTCTGTTGAATTCGGTCACAGGCGAAGAAGATCGTCTGGAGCTGGTTCTGCCGCTGGTCAAGAAATACAATGTCCCTGTGGTAGCGATCTCAAATGACGATACGGGGATTTCGGAAGATCCCGATGTGCGGTTCGAAGTGGCCAAAAAGATTGTCGAACGGGCCGCTGATTTCGGGATACCGGCCCATGACATCGTGGTCGATCCACTGGTGATGCCTATCGGCGCAATGGCAACTGCCGGTCAGCAGGTGTTTGCTCTGGTTCGTCGTTTGCGTGAGGAACTGGGCGTGAACACCACTTGCGGGGCGTCCAATGTCTCGTTCGGTCTGCCGAACCGTCATGGCATCAACAACGCCTTCCTGCCGATGGCAATGGGCGCTGGCATGACCTCGGCGATCATGAACCCCGTTGCCTTGCCGGTTGGTCCCAAGAAGCTGGCCGAGAAGAAGGCTGAAGTTGAAGCAAAGGGCATCATCCTGCCGGCGGACATGGATGATGAGACCTTCTGCCAGCTGTTTGGCCTGGGTTCGACCTTGCCGCGCGCCGGTAAAGAGATGGAGGCCATCCGCGCCGCCAACTTGCTGACCAATAACGATCCGCATGGCGGGGCTTGGATCAAATTCAACAAAGCCCCCAGCGAAGCCGGTGCTGAAGGGGCTGGAGGTGGTCGTCGCGGCGGTGGCCGTCGTCGCCGCGCATAAACGTTATAAAACAACATTCTGGCCGGATCTTTTGATCCGGCCTTTTTTCTCTTCGCCGTCGCAAATAGCCTGACGGTTTGGATCAAAACCGCTTGAACCTGATCTTGTACCGGTGATATTCAGCTAGCAGTGGCGGGTATGATGTAATGGTAGCCTGTCAGCTTCCCAAGCTGAACGCGCGGGTTCGATTCCCGCTACCCGCTCCATTCAGTTCGATCGACGCGCTTGGTACAGGTTTATCACCGCCGGGATGTGCAGGCCGGTTTCGGATGTGAACTGGGCGAATTCCTGACAGACCTCGTGCTGGATTGCTGCTGCGTCCTGTTCGGTGCCTTCGAAATGCGCGATGGTTCGCGCGGCGGGGCCGACGTGGGTGCACAAAGCGGCTATTTCCTCTGACCCGCCAGCGCCGGGCAGGTTTACGGAGATGGCTTGGGCCTGAATGTCCGACAGCCCCGCCTGTTGCATCATGCCGGTGACGTGATCCAGATCGTGAAACGCCAGCGGACCCGGCGCATAACGATCTACCCGAGGCGGCTGCCCAAGGCGTTTTACCGCAGCAATATGGGGTATTTTGAACCACGGGTTGTCATCCAATGGCCCCCAAGCTGCAAATGTCATCTGCCCGCCGGGTTTAAGTGCGCGGGCGATATTGGCGAATGCAGCAACCGTATCGTCAAAGAACATCACGCCGAACCGTGAAATCGCGGAGTCCAACTGATTGGCAGGAAACCCGAATATCTGCGCGTCAGCATGTTGGAAGCTGATGTTGCTCAGCCCGTTTTCCGAGGCTCGGGCGCTGGCACGATCAAGAAACGCTTGCGATATATCGGCGGCCAGAACATCGCCATCCGGCCCGACCAATCGCGCGGCTGCAAGAGAGCTTTCGCCAGTGCCACAGCCGATGTCGAGCACATGCATTCCTAGTTTAAGCTGGGCATTCTCCAGCACAAGGTCCAGAACCGAAGCCATCAGTTGATCCAACTGATCCTGATATGTCAGCCATTTGGCCCCGGATTCGGATTTTCCCCAGTATTCTGCCTGTTCCTCATTCACCGACTGCATCGTACCCCTCCGTTGTTGCCGCGACTATGACCTCCGGCGACGGCGGCGGCCAGAGTTTTCCTGATCTCCACCACCGGTGTTGAACGAGGGCGAGGGCAGGGTCGTCACTTTGGCCAATTCCGGGAATGGATCCGTCTTATGGGGGATCGCGTTCGCTGCCACGAAATGATCCTGAAACTTGGGCTCGATGGCGGTTTCAACCTTGGTGATTTCGCGCACTACGCGTTCAATCTCACTCCGCGATCCGATATTGCACAGTGCGATCCGAGCACCTGTACCGGCGGCGTTGCCCGCGCTTGAGACCTTGTTCAAGGGCGCATCCGGGATCATTCCCAGAACCATGGCATGTTTGGTCGAGATATGCGCGCCGAAGGCACCAGCAAGAACAATGCGGTCGACAGTATCCACGTTCATTTCGTCCATCAAAAGCCGCGCGCCTGCATAAAGCGCGGATTTCGCCAGTTGAATCGCGCGAATATCGCCCTGAGTGACTGTGATACGTGGGCCGCCTTCGGCGCTTGCGTCGTGGATCAGATAGGAATGGGTGCGCCCCTCGGGGACGTTGCGTGATGTGCCCGTTTGTTCTGCGGATCCGATCAGGCCGCTTTCATCCAGCAAACCCGCCATACGCATTTCCGCCACCGCTTCAATAATGCCTGATCCACAGATGCCACTGATGCCAGTGGTTGCGATGTCTTGATCAAAACCCTCTTCATCCGACCATTTCTCGGACCCGATGACGCGAAAACGGGGTTCTTTAGTGACAGGATCAATCTCGATCCGCTCAATCGCACCGGGGGCGGCACGCTGACCAGAGCTGATCTGCGCGCCTTCAAAGGCCGGGCCGGTCGGTGAGGAGCACGCCAGAACCCGGCTGGTATTGCCCAGCAAAATCTCAGCATTGGTGCCTACATCTACGATCAGAACCAGATCTTCGGATTTGCCGGGCTCTTCCGACAAGGCAACCGCCGCACAATCCGCACCCACATGACCCGCAATGCAGGGCAGGATGTAGACCTGCGCACGTGGGTTCATGTTGGTCAGATTCATTTCGCGCGCGGGCAAAGACATGCTTTCGGACGTAGCCAAGGCAAAGGGCGCTTGGCCCAGCTCGACCGGATCCAGCCCAAGCAGCAGATGGTGCATGACCGGGTTACAGACGAACACCGTTTCGACAATCAGGTTGGCGTCAATCCCGGCCTCATCCGCGATGGATGTTGTCAGATCGTTTATCGCTTCGCGAACGGCTCGGGTCATCTCTTTGTCGCCGCCGGGGTTCATCATCGAATAGGACACGCGGCTCATCAGGTCTTCGCCAAAGCGGATTTGGGGGTTCATAAGGCCCGAAGATGCCTTGACCTCGCCTGTGTCCAGATCGGTCAGGTGAGCTGCAATCGTGGTAGAGCCGAGGTCGATGGCCAGACCGAAAAGTCCGTTCTCGTGCAATCCAGGCCAGATTTCCACGATCCGTGCGACATCGTCCTTGTGACCTTTATGCACCGCAACGGTGACCTCCCACTTACCCTTGCGCAATATAGGCTGCAGTTTGGACAACAAGGAAAGATCAGCGGTTACGGCGTCGACGTTCCATTGCTCGCGCAGCGCGCGTTCCAGACGTTCCAGATCGCCGGTTGGTGAATGCATGTCGGGTTCTTCTACCGCAACAAAATACAGCCGGGTGGCCGGATCCATTGTGATGGTGCGTGCTGTGGCGGCCTTGCGTACGACCTGACGGTGCACCTGGCTTTCTGGTGGCACGTCGATCACCACATCCCCCTGAACCGTGGCCTGACATCCAAGACGGCGGCCGGGTTTCAATCCGCGCTTGTCGTCATAGCGCTGTTCAACCGCGTTCCATTCGCTTAGTGCACCGTCGGCTACGGTCACGCCGTGCTTGGGAAACTCGCCATAGCTTGGCGTGATCTGGCATTTCGAACAAATCCCGCGTCCACCGCAAACGGAATCCAGATCCACACCCAGTTGCCGTGCCGCAGTCAGAACCGGAGTGCCTACGGGAAAGTGCCCGCGTTTGCCCGATGGGGTAAAGACAACAAGAGGGTCGGTGGTCATGATTGGCCTGCCTTTTATATTCGCGCCTATGTCGGGCAAGATATGGTTTTGTACGCAAAGGGAAAGGCCATTCAGCGGCACGTTTTGTGTGCGTTGCGTCGTTTTTTGCCGCAGCACCGACCAGCAGGTAAAAACTAGTTTATGTCGGGGGCTTTTCCTTAGATGCAATCCATGCAATAGGGTCACCGTCAAACGGGCTTTTGCATGGGGTTAACAGATGCAGATTCGTGAGGCACTCACCTTTGACGACGTTCTTCTGGTTCCGGGCGCATCTTCTGTGCTGCCGGCCACGGCGGATACGACCACGCGCGTGACGCGGGAAATCACCATGAACATCCCACTGCTCAGCTCGGCGATGGACACGGTGACCGAGGCGCGCATGGCCATCGCCATGGCGCAGGCGGGTGGCATCGGCGTGGTTCACAAGAATCTGACGGTGGATGAACAGGCCCGCGAAGTGCGCCGGGTCAAACGGTTTGAATCCGGTATTGTTTACAACCCGGTGACACTGCGGGTGGATCAGACGCTGGCGGACGCCAACGCGTTGGTGCAGCGTTATAACTTCACCGGCTTTCCCGTGGTGGACGAAGAAGGCCGCGTGGTCGGTATTCTGACCAACCGTGATATGCGTTTTGCGACCTCGGATGATACGCCGGTTCACGCGATGATGACCTCGGACAATCTGGCGATGCTTCAGGAACCCGCCGATCTGGAAGAGGCCAAAAGCCTGATGCGCGCGCGTCGGATCGAAAAGCTTCTGGTTGTGGACGGGGCGGGCAAGCTGACGGGTCTGCTGACTTTAAAAGATACCGAACAGGCGGTGCTGAACCCAACGGCCTGCAAAGACCGGTTGGGGCGTCTGCGAGTCGCGGCAGCGACGTCGGTTGGAGACTCTGGTTTCGAACGATCCGAACAACTGGTGGATTCCGGTGTCGACATTATCGTTGTAGACACCGCTCATGGGCATTCTCAAGGGGTGCTGGACGCGGTGAAGCGGGTCAAGACCCTGTCGAACGAGGTGCAGATCATTGCCGGTAACGTCGCCACTGGGGACGCAACCAAGGCGCTGATCGACGCAGGCGCGGATGCCATCAAGGTGGGGATAGGGCCGGGTTCGATCTGTACTACGCGGATGGTTGCCGGTGTGGGCGTGCCGCAGCTGACTGCGATCATGGATTGCGCCGCGGCCGCCGGCGATGTGCCGGTTATCGCAGATGGTGGTATCAAATTCTCGGGCGATTTTGCCAAGGCGATTGCTGCGGGTGCGTCCTGTGCCATGGTTGGCTCAATGATCGCCGGAACAGATGAAAGCCCGGGCGAAGTGATCCTATATCAGGGCCGGTCGTTCAAATCTTATCGCGGCATGGGCAGCCTAGGCGCGATGGCACGTGGCTCTGCGGATCGCTATTTCCAGAAGGATGCCGCCAGCGACAAGCTGGTGCCCGAAGGGATCGAAGGGCAGGTACCTTACAAGGGCTCGGCCAGCGCGGTTGTGCATCAACTGGTCGGCGGCCTGCGCGCAGCCATGGGCTATACCGGCTGCGCCACGGTCGAAGAGATGCGAAAGAACTGCAACTTCGTCAGAATCACAGGGGCTGGCCTGAAGGAGAGCCATGTGCATGACGTGCAAATCACACGCGAAAGCCCGAATTATCGAGTGATGTAAATTGCCGGAACCTGAACTGCGGCGCCCCGGCGAGGGCGCCGCTTTGCGTTTTTGCCCTGCACCATATCGGAGAATAAAATGACCCCCGCCGCACGTGTTCAGGCCTCCATCGAAATTCTTGATCAGATTCTTTCGGGTGCCCCGGTCGAAAAGGCCCTGACCGGTTGGGCGCGGCGCAGCCGTTTCGCCGGTTCCAAAGACAGGGCTGCTATTCGCGACCATGTGTTTGGTGCTTTGCGGTGCAAAAGGTCATTTGCAGCGGCAGGTGGGACGGAAACCGGTAGGGGTTTGATGATTGGCGCGATGCGCATGCAAGAAGTCGATCTGGATCAGATATTCAATGGCGAAGGGTACGCACCAGCCAGTTTGGAAGAACACGAACAGGCTAAACCATGTGAATCCGACGCCCAGAAATACGACATACCGGAATGGCTTTGGCCAACCTTTCAAGAGTCTTTGGGTGATTTGACCCTTCCAGTGGCCGAGGCATTGCGAGCTCGGGCCCCGGTTCATTTGCGGGTCAATCTGATTAAGTCGAGTGTCGATCAGGCGGTCTCGGTCTTGCTGGCGGACGGCATCCAAGCGAGGCCACATCCCGCTTGTTCGACCGCACTCGAAGTTGTCGAGGGCGAGCGGAAAATCTCAGGAAGCCGCGCCTATACTGATGGGTTGGTCGAACTGCAGGATGCGGCGAGCCAGGCCGTAGTTGAATCATTGGACCTAAACCCCGGAATGCGGGTTCTGGACTATTGTTCCGGTGGTGGCGGCAAAGCCTTGGCCTTGGCCGCGCATCACGGTGTAGATGTTTTCGCGCATGACGTTAATGCGGCGCGAATGCGTGATTTGCCCGCCCGGGCCGAAAGAGCGGGTGCACAGATAACGCTCCTGACCAATGACGAGATCTCTGCGCAGGCGCCATTCGACATTGTGCTGACGGATGCCCCCTGTTCAGGCAGCGGATCCTGGCGTCGCGCCCCGGCGGGAAAATGGTCTCTTACACAAGATGGACTGAATCGGCTTACGGAAACGCAGCGGACGATCCTTGATGATGTCGCGCTTTTGGTGGGGCCAGCGGGTGTTCTTGCCTATGCAACATGTTCCATGCTCGAGGTCGAAAACGGTGCATTGGTCGATGCGTTCGTGGCGGCGCACTCCGAATGGACCGAGAAGTTTCGCAAAACGTGGTATGTATCACACGGTACTGACGGGTTTTTCACGTCACACTTGACGCGGTAGTCGGCGGACAAATAGCAACCTAAAGGAGAATTGCTCACTTTGTTAGTTAAGTGGGCGTTAACCCTTTTGCGTTGGGTTACACCTAGCCCGGCAAGTTGAGTTTTTAATGTCCGATACCGCAGATTTCTATTCTGACCCAAAGTTACGAAATTCACCAAGCGGTTTGCGTCTAGCACCATTGGTTGCGCTAGGGGTGTTGCTCTCACTGCTGCCGCTGGCAGGAATCATTCCCCAAGCCTGGAATCTCGGCCTTGTGGTGGCAGGTGTGTCTTTGCTTGCTGCATCACTGTTGGTCGTGGTGAGGGCGCTGATTTCCGACGACTCGGTACGTCGAGAGCTTAGGGTTATGGAGGTATTTGCCGAAGAAGAGCTGTACCCCTGCGCGATTGCCAATGCACAGGGTGATGTTCTGATTTGCAATTCTCATGCCCGGGCTCAGCTCCATGTTTTTCCCGGCAACCGGCTGGATGAAGGTCTAAAGTCTATTTTTGCGAACCCGTCGGCAATTCTGCTGCGCCTGCAGTCTTTGGCCGAGATTCATGGCCGTGCAAGAGAAGACGTTGTCACTTTGGAGACAACCGTACCGATTTCTGTTCTCGGTATTGGGAAAAACTTTTTCTTTTGGCGGTTTCATCTGGATGGAACAGGTCAGTGGGATGCTGTGCCTGTACCCATTTTGACCGAAGGCAGAAACGGAGCATTGCTGCGGATCAACGGGGCGGCAGAACAAATCCTGGGGCAACGACCCGACAACCTTGCACAGGTTCTGACTGGCGCGCCGCCCGAATTGGGAGAGGTTGTGCAGGTACAGACGGCACAGGGGCCAATTCCGGCTACGATGGCCGAACTGTCTCGGTCGGGAACCACGCGCGATCTGCTTGTTCTACCGCTTGATCGTGCACAGGAAAGTGGAATTGGCGCGTCATTTGTGGATCTTCCGGTCCCGGTAATGACCCTGTCTCCCGACGGGAGCATCCTTGAGGCCAACAGACTGGCAACGCGTCTTGTCGGAAACATAGAGCCCGGAGAATCCAATGTTGTGCATATCATGCATGGTCTGGGGTATCCGGTTCTGGATTGGCTGACGCAGGCTTCAAATGAGGGCGCCGTTCCACGGTCTGAATTCCTGAGGCTGACACGGGAAGACCGCGAGATATTCGTACAGGTCACATTGAAACGTGTGCTGAGCGAGGGAGAAGTCAGGCTGATTGCGGTTCTGAATGATGCTACCGAACTCAAGACTTTAGAGGCGCAATTTGTGCAGGGACAAAAAATGCAGGCCGTTGGCCAACTGGCTGGGGGTGTAGCGCATGATTTCAACAATTTGCTAACGGCGATTTCCGGACATTGCGATCTTCTGCTTTTGCGGCACGACCAGAATGACCCTGACTACGGGGATCTTGTACAAATCAATCAGAACGCAAACCGTGCTGCAGCTTTGGTGAGCCAACTGCTGGCCTTTTCGCGCAAACAGACTTTGCAGCCGGAAATCCTGGATCTCAGAGATACGATCTCAGACCTTATTCATCTGCTAAATCGTCTGGTCGGAGAAAAGATTAAGCTGACACTCAGCCACGATCCCGTTCTGAAAGCGGTTCGTGCGGATAAACGCCAGCTAGAGCAGGTGTTGATGAATCTTGTCGTAAATGCCCGCGATGCAATGCCTGAAGGTGGTGAGGTCAGGATCGAAACCGAAGTGGTCGTGCTGACAGAACGCTTCACAAGGGATCGCGCTACGGTACAACCTGGTGAATACGTCACCGTCAAAGTCATTGATAGCGGTACGGGGATTGCCCCCGATAAGCTACAGAAAGTGTTCGAGCCTTTCTTTACAACCAAACGCACGGGTGAGGGGACAGGTTTGGGCCTGTCGACTGTCTACGGAATTGTAAAGCAAACCGGCGGTTTTATTTTTGTCGACAGCATTCAGGGGAGAGGGACCGAGTTTATTGTGTACCTGCCGGTTTCAACCGCCCCCAAAAAAACCGAGGCAGCGCCTGCGCAATCCCCTGAGAATCCAACGGTTCGCCAGGGTGAGGGTGTCGTGCTGCTGGTCGAAGACGAAGCCCCGGTTCGGGCCTTTGCGACCCGCGCACTGAGGTTGAAAGGCTACACTGTGCTCGAGGCCGATTCGGGAGAAGAGGCTCTGAGGCTTCTCGAAGATGGCACATTGAATGTTGACGCATTCGTCACCGATGTGGTCATGCCCGGATTGGATGGTCCGACCTGGGTTCGTATGGCTAAGCAGAACAGGCCAGATGTCCGGGTCATATTCATGTCTGGATACACAGAGGGTGCGTTTGGCGATTCCGGACCAGAGATTTCCGATTCAACTTTCCTGCCCAAACCATTTTCACTAAACCAACTGACCGAAGCTGTTTTTCAGCAGATCAATTAGGGTTTCAAAGTGCCGAGGCGTGGCAATCGAATTCCGCGGAGTGTGTGTTGCGGAACTTGGTCAATGTCTCTGCGCCCAGTGTTAGGTCTCGTGTGGGTGACACGTTTTCGCGTTGCAGCCGGATATCCATATTCAAGCGGTTTTGCAGGAAATCGAGAATTTTGTCCTGGTTTTCATATTTGAAGACATGGGTGGCGCCACGCCCGTTGTTGCGGGTGCGAAAAAATTGGCTCTGACTGCCGACATCGGCAAATTCAGGTCGGGGTGTGCGCATATAGGCCTGGATGAAATCATCAAAGCTCAGGTCATGTGTTGAATGCGGGTGGTCAAGACGCTCTTGGCGGCCGCGAAACCTGTACCAACTGCCCAGCCAATCGACCGGTTCACGAACAACCGCCATGATTTCCATCTCAGTATCGTACATTTTACGGAAAATGTTCTGGAAAAACCGATCATACCGGCGGACAGGTGCGTGTTTCAGATCTGGCGGATCGGTGACAACCAGATCGGCACGGTCCCGCAAAGCCGTATGATAAGCGGTGCTGCCGGTTTTTGGGACAGCCAGAAACGCAAGGCGTTCTTCATAAAAAACAAGCATTTATTCGTCCATCGGCAGTAATTATCTCCAGCTCAGATTGGCGTAAACGACTCTTTAATACAATTACAGAACAGTAAGTAATGTAAGTTTTAGTTGAAATGTTCTCTTTTTGGTCCCATAAGGAACAAGAGGCGAACAAAGCAGCGATTGCCGCCCGTTCAAGGGTGTGACAAAAGGGAAGGCGACAGGACAATGGCGGATCTTCTGACGATGAGCGACAAGAAAAACGCAGATAAGCAAAAGGCGCTCGACAGCGCGCTGGCACAGATCGAACGGCAGTTCGGCAAAGGCTCGATCATGAAGCTGGGCGAGGATTCCAAGCAGGACATCGACGCCAGTTCGACCGGATCGCTGGGTCTGGATATCGCTCTGGGAATCGGCGGCCTGCCGATGGGCCGGATCGTTGAAATCTATGGCCCGGAAAGTTCAGGCAAAACTACGCTGACACTGCACTGCATCGCAGAACAGCAGAAACATGGCGGTGTATGCGCATTTGTCGATGCGGAACATGCGTTGGACCCGCAATATGCGCGCAAACTGGGCGTCGATCTGGACGAGTTGCTGATTTCGCAACCCGACACTGGCGAACAGGCGCTTGAGATTACCGATACGCTGGTCCGTTCGGGCGCGGTGAACATGGTCGTGGTTGACTCGGTCGCGGCGCTGACGCCGAAATCTGAACTCGAAGGCGATATGGGCGACAGCAGCGTTGGTGTGCAGGCCCGGCTGATGAGCCAGGCAATGCGTAAACTGACGGGTTCGATCAGCCGCTCGAACTGTATGGTGATCTTCATCAACCAAATCCGGATGAAAATCGGCGTGATGTTCGGCAGCCCGGAAACCACCACCGGTGGTAACGCCCTGAAATTCTACAGCTCGGTCCGTTTGGATATTCGTCGGATCGGTGCGATCAAGGACCGGGATGAGGTTGTTGGCAACCAGACCCGTGTGAAGGTCGTTAAAAACAAAGTGGCACCGCCCTTCAAGCAAGTTGAATTCGACATCATGTATGGCGAAGGCATCAGTAAAATGGGCGAGCTGCTGGATCTGGGCGTCAAGGCCGGTGTGGTCGAGAAGTCGGGCTCATGGTTCAGCTATGGTGATGAGCGGATCGGGCAGGGGCGTGAGAATGCCAAGCAGTATCTGCGCGACAACAACCGCATCGCGTTTGAGATCGAGGACAAGATTCGCGCGGCACATGGGCTGGAATTCGATGTGCCGCCCGGCGCGGAAGAGGATGATATCCTCGAGGCATAAGTGGTTCGGGAAGAAAGCGATTTTCGCTGCTCTTTCCTAAGAACGAACCATATTCCGAACAAGGCGGTCCGTCGGGGCCGCCTTGTTCCGTTCTGCGACGCTCGCCTGTGGACTATCCCGGGGGAGGCGGATAAACCCTTTTTGAAACAAACTGATCGCGCGCCGAGAGAGCCCTATGTCAACGTTGAACGAAATCCGATCGACCTTTTTGAACTACTTTGCCAAACAGGGGCACGAAGTAGTGGCATCCAGTCCCCTGGTGCCACGCAACGACCCGACGTTGATGTTCGTCAACTCGGGTATGGTGCAGTTCAAAAACCTGTTCACCGGGGTCGAAACCCGTGACTATCAGCGCGCGACGACAGCACAGAAATGTGTTCGGGCCGGTGGCAAGCACAACGACTTGGACAATGTCGGCTATACTGCGCGTCACCACACATTCTTTGAGATGTTGGGCAATTTTTCGTTCGGCGATTACTTCAAGCCCGAAGCAATTCCATTCGCATGGGAATTGATCACCAAAGAATTCGGGGTCGATAAAAACCGCCTTCTGACAACGGTTTACCACACCGATGACGAAGCGTTCGAGATGTGGAAGAAGGTGGGCGTTCCCGAAGATCGGATCATCCGTATCGCAACCAGTGACAATTTCTGGCAGATGGGTCCGACCGGCCCGTGCGGTCCCTGCACCGAGATTTTCTACGACCACGGGGATCATATCTGGGGCGGCCCTCCGGGTTCACCTGAGGAAGACGGTGATCGGTTCATCGAGATCTGGAACATCGTTTTCATGCAGAACGAACAGTTCGAAGACGGCTCGATGGTCGAGCTCGACATGCAGTCAATCGACACCGGGATGGGGCTGGAGCGGATTGGTGCCCTGTTGCAAGGAAGCCATGACAATTACGACACCGATCTGTTCAAGACCCTAATCGAGGCCTCGGCGAGTGCCACCAATGTCGATCCTTATGGGGATCAGAACGTACATCACCGCGTGATTGCGGATCACCTGCGGTCGACCTCGTTCCTGATTGCAGACGGGGTAATGCCCAGCAATGACGGGCGCGGCTATGTGCTGCGGCGGATCATGCGTCGTGCGATGCGGCATGCACATCTGTTGGGTGCGAAGGATCCGGTGATGTATCAGCTGGTACCGACATTGGTCCAACTGATGGGTGCCCAGTACACCGAACTTGGCCAGGCTCAGTCGCTGATCGAAGAGACGCTGTTGCTGGAAGAAACCCGCTTTAAGCAAACATTGGATCGCGGCCTGAAGTTGTTGGATGACGAGGTCTCTGACCTGCCAGAGGGTGCGGCACTGTCTGGAGAAGCCGCTTTCAAGCTGTATGATACATATGGTTTTCCGCTTGATCTGACGCAGGATGCACTGCGTGAGAAGGGCCGGACGGTTGATACCGACGGGTTTGATACGGCGATGGCCGAGCAAAAGGCCAAGGCACGCGCTGCCTGGGCTGGATCGGGGGAAGCAGCGGATCAAGCCGTTTGGTTTGACGTTCTGGATATTGCGGGCGCTACGGATTTTCTTGGATACGATACAGAAAAGGCTGAAGGACAGGTCGCGGCAATGGTCGTGGATGGCGCTTTGGTCGACAAGATCGAGACAGGTTGTTCCGGCTGGGTCGTTGTGAACCAAACCCCGTTTTATGGTGAATCCGGTGGTCAGATAGGCGACACCGGCGAAATTCGTCGTCTGGAAGAGCGTGATGATGTCGCGCGGGTCGAGGACACCCGGAAATTTGCGGATGGCAAAATCTATGCGCATCGGGTCAGGGTCGATCACGGTACCTTGTCCAAGGGAGACGCAGTTGAGCTTGAGGTAGACCATGTTCGCCGCACCGCCATCCGGGCCAACCATTCGGCCACACATTTGCTGCACGAAGCATTGCGGGAAACATTGGGTGACCACGTTGCGCAGCGTGGTTCTTTGAATGCGGCTGACCGGCTGCGGTTCGACTTTAGCCACGCGAAGGCGATGAGCCCCGAGGAAATTCGGCAAGTTGAACGCTCGGTCAACGCTTTCATCCGCCAGAACTCGACCGTCGAGACCCGGATCATGACACCGGATGATGCCCGGGAACTGGGTGCGCAGGCCCTTTTCGGTGAGAAATATGGCGACGAAGTTCGCGTGGTTTCGATGGGCAAAGCGCCAACCGGCAAAGGCCAGGATGGTGAGACCTGGTCGATCGAACTGTGTGGTGGAACGCATGTTCGCCAGACCGGTGATATTGGCGCGCTTGTTGTATTGGGGGATAGCGCCAGCAGTGCCGGTGTCCGGCGGATCGAAGCGCTTACCGGTGACGAAGCCATGGTTTACCTGACCGAACAGGACCAACGTTTGGGGCAGATCGCATCTGAACTGAAAGCGCAACCGGATGACGTTGTATCTCGTGTCAAAGCTCTGTTGGATGAACGTAAATCCCTTCAAAATGAAGTTGCGCAGCTGCGCCGCGATCTCGCGATGGCTGGTGGTTCGGGGCAGGGCGGTAGCGCTGAGGCCAAAACGGTAAACGGTATCTCGTTCCTGGCTCAGTCCCTTACTGGCGTATCTGGCAAGGACTTACCCGCGCTGATCGACGAACACAAAAGCCGACTTGGATCGGGTGCTGTGTTGCTGATAGCGGATACGGGCGGCAAAGCCGCCGTCGCGGCCGGTGTCACAGCTGATCTGACGGATGCAATCTCGGCCGTGGATCTGGTTCGGGCGGCGGTTGCTGAACTTGGTGGAAAAGGTGGCGGTGGACGCCCTGACATGGCGCAAGGTGGTGGCAAGGACGCTTCGAATGCTGATGCCGCGATCAAGGCTGCTGAGAATATTCTTGGAGGTTAACAAAATGTCCGCACTTTGGATTGCACATGTCAGTGTTACTGACGCCGAATCCTATGGAAAATATGCCGAGCTCGCCGGGCCAGCGATTGCCAAACACGGTGGTGCGTTTATCGCGCGTGCTGCGCGATACGTGCAGTTGGAAGGCAAAGAACGGCCGCGCAACGTTGTCGCCAAATTCCCCTCATTGGAAGCCGCTGTAGAGTGTTATAATTCGGTGGAATATCAGCAAGCACTGGATCACGCGCGTGGTGCAAGTGAGCGGGAATTGGTGGTCGTAGAGATCACAGATTAGAATCACCCCGTGCGATCAGGGATTTAATACCCCTGTCAGCTTATTCATTGGGCGGTTTTCAGCCAAAAGATGGCCGCCCAATTATGACGTTGCGGCAAGCGTCGACCTGAAGTCCCATAAATTTTTTATTTACAAGTAGTTAGCGGGTCTTGATGTCGGGCCTGCCAAGGGGTTCGTGTTTCGAATGTGGCGAGCAGCGCCAGATTCTTACCCAAAAATGCCATTTTCAATGACGGAATTCCGCCTCTTTTAGTTGCAAGATTTGAGACAGATTGCACAATTAGGCGTGTTTACCGATAGTTTCGGAAAACGGAATATGGTCCTGTTTTGCGGCAATCGCAGGGAAAACACGGATCGAGGGACAGGCATGGCGACCATGGGTACGGAATTTAGGGCCGTTAATGCGCGGATCTGGACTGGTTTTGGTAGAACTTTAGGAATCCTCGCATTGGTGTTGGGGTCCTCGGTTATGGCACCAGATGCGCAAGCGCGGGAAGGCAACTTTATCCGCACAGTCGCATCTTCGCCCCCGCCGTCTGGAGCGCGGCAACTGTGCCGTCAATACTCTTGGGCATGTTCCAGCAAGGCTTCGAATTCAATGTCGAGCCAGCAAGAGATGCAGATCATCAAAAAGGTCAACCGGCAGGTAAACGCAACCACCCGCTCGGTTACTGACCAAGCCCAATATAGAACACGGGAACGTTGGGCACTGCCGACTTCGCGCGGTGGGGATTGCGAAGACTTTGCTCTGTTGAAGAAAAGGGATCTTATCCGTGCGGGCGTCGATCCGAGCAAACTTTTGATCGCAACTGTACTGGATACGCAGCGAAATTCTCATGCGGTTTTGGTTTATCGCTCGGCCAGTGGCGATCTGGTTCTGGATAACTTGACCAACCGCATCAAACCCTGGTCGGCGACGCGATATCTGTTTCTGCGGATGCAGGACCCTCGGCGGCCCAGTAAATGGGTCGGGGTCTTCGGCAGAAGCTGAGGAAAGCTAATCTCAGCTGGTTAGAATGCAAAAATGGCGAAGCAGCAGCTTCGCCATTTTCTGTAGTGCCTAAATTTGCTTACTTGGGGTTGCCCGGATTGTTGGTACCGTTCGGGTTCTGAGATTGGCCGCCTGGATTGGTTCCGTCGCTATGGCCAGAACGGTTGCCCTTGGGTCCACCGTCACCACCTTCGCCGCCGTCACCACCTTCGCCGCCGTCACCACCTTCGCCGCCGTCACCACCTTCGCCGCCGTCACCACCTTCGCCGCCGTC
>NZ_JBXWNE010000017.1:0-87286 GCF_059610225.1 Ruegeria sp. YTSA105 | reverse complement strand
CAAAGGTATTCCTCTCGGCCATCGCTCTCGCTGCTACAGTCCTATTCTGGCTGTAAATCAATGAGTCTGGAGCCTAGTCGTACGTTCCCAACCAAGTTTTCTTTTGGCTCGACCACATTTACTTGCTTCGGAACTTAGTCGGTGTCATTCCGGTTTGACCTCGGAAAAAGCGAGTGAAATGGGACTTGTCGGAATAGCCGAGCATCAGACCAATCTCCGCAATTGTCATCTGGTCTTCTTTGAGGTGCTCTTTGGCGACATCGACACGCAGCCGTTTGATTTCACGGGGTAGCGTTGTGCCTTGTCGCTGAAGCGCTTTCAGAAACCGTTCCGGTTGTATTCCCAGCATTCCAGCCACCATCTCAGGTCCCAAATCGGTTTCATCTAGTTTGTCGCGTAAGACAGAGCGCAAAGCTGCCACCACGGTTACTTCTTCCTCTTGTTGAGGTGAAGCTATGGGCTTGGCAGAGCCCTCAGAGACATGGTGCAAAAACAACCATCCCACAGGAAAACTAATTTGCATTCCGGGATCAGTCCCAAGGCCAACCTCGATCCCTTTGTAGTCGATAGGCAGCCCATTGATGTATCTGCTTTCCCATCGCACACGCGAAGAATCCCAAGAATCTCCGACGACGGTCTGCAATAGGCGTACATAGATTGCGGCACCAAAACCGGTCACCTGAATGGGTGGGACAGTTGGTTCCTGTTGCCTCTCGATACGATAAGTCGCCTTGTCTGCTTCAATCACAAGGCTGTGCCGCACAGAATTGGACTCCTGCGGTACGAGCCCAACAAAGCGGGTAAAAAACTCGAATAACGTTTTCGTAGATTGCAAGGCTTGAGCGAAGGGCGGCCATCCTTGTAGGTCAAACGCCTCCCCTACATTCAGTCCTAGGTATCGATCTCCTGATACTTCTGAGAAGGCATTCACCAATCCGTAGACCAGCTCTGAGTGAACGAACACGGATGGGTCAGACAACAGTTCGGCTTTCAATCCGACCTGGTCCAATGCTGGTTGCGGATTGATCTTGCGTTCGGTGAGATATTGCAAAAACGGAGCGGCTAAGGAGAGGCGAATAAAGCCCTCGCTATGCTCTTGAGAGGCGGAGTTGAAAGGCAAGCTCGTCACCCTTGTGATGATTAGTATTTGTATTCAGTGGCCATTTTTACGAACACATTCGAACATGCTAATTCAAAAGTGGCAACCGAGGAAAAGTTTTCCGGACTACAGTTGGCAAAACATGAATATGAAGGGAGTACTTATGTCCGGTCTACGAATGTCGCTTTGCTCGACCGTAATTGTCGCTGCAGGTCTTTCTTTTTCAGCATCCGCGCAGGCTCAGGATCAAGAAGAACCCCAAACGTTGTTTACCAACGTGCATATCTTCGATGGCGTGAATGAACAGCGTATCGAGAATGCCAGCGTATTGGTCGAGGGCAACCTGATTAAGTCCGTATCGACCGATGCGATCGATGCCCCCAATGCTACAGTCATTGACGGAGAGGGGCGGACACTGACACCCGGGTTTATTGAACTACACGCACATCTCATGCTGATGGGGCCGACCTTGCCTGCGATGGAGGCCAACACGACCTGGGAGGACTTTGCCATACACGGTGCGCGGATGGCCGAGATGTATTTGATGCAGGGTTTCACCACTGTCCGGGATGCTGGTGGCGCTAATGGCGGACTACGTAGGGCGATTGACTCGGGGCAAATCGAGGGCCCTCGTTACTATCCATCTGGGGCGTTTATCGGAACACGCGGTGGTCACGCTGACTTCGCGAATTTCACAGCACCACCTGGTTCGGAGACAAACATGGGTCGGCTGAACATGGCTCAGGAGGTCAGTGGTGTTGATGACGTCTATAAATTCGCACGTAACAACTTTCGTATGGGCGCGACGCAATTGAAATTCATGCAATCCGGTGGTGTCGTGTCGGCATTCGACCCTTGGCAATTGCTGGCCGGGTCGCCCGAAGAAATCAGAGCCGCCGTGCAGGTCGCGAATGAATATGGCAGCTATGTCATGGCGCATTCCTATCGTAAGGAAGCTATCCTGAGTGCGCTCGACGCAGGTGTTATGTCAATCGAACATGGTTTTTCTTTTGACTGCGAAATTGCCGAAGTCATGAACGAGAAGGGTGCGTACATTACAACAAACCTAACGGCATTTGACCCCGGCCTTCTCGACATTCCGGCTGTGGCGAATGTTCCGGCGAGCCTTGCCAAGGCAAAGTCTGCCTCGGCCACATTTGCAGGCTATATCGACAATATGAAAGAATGTCCGGTGAAGCGGGGTTTCCAGACAGACTGTGTTGGTTCGGTAGAGGCGTGCAATATCCAGATTGCCTACGAAAAACACTTAAACAATGATTTCTTCGGCCCCTATACGTCCATGGTCACGTTGACATCGACGGGTGGCGAGGTAGTCGCTCTATCAGGAGACTTTATGAACCCTTATACCGCAGGAAAACTGGGTGTGATCGAGGAAGGCGCCTATGCAGACATCCTGCTGATCGATGGTAACCCACTAGAAGACTTCTCGGTTGTTGGCACGGGTGATCAGTGGTTTGGTGCCGATCCGAGGCCGGAAAGCCCTGAAACGATCCGGCTGATCATGAAGGACGGTGTGATATACAAAAATACACTGAATTGACCCCAAAACTCGACCGGAGAGTATTCATGTTCCTTTGGTTTCGTTCCGTCTTGCTCGCGGGTTTGGTCTGTTACGGTCATTCTGCCATGGCAACGCCAGGAGCAGCGCTGGACTGGGCAGACCTCCCGGCCCCATCTGTGCAGGTCTTTGAGGATCCCTATCGGGACCTCAGCCCCGAACAGTTCGAAGACGTCCTATTCGTTGTGCGGATGCGTGGCAGGCTGCAGCAAGACATTGGCAGCGCGGAAGAAAGACTGAAATGGCAGGAGCTTCTGACCGAGACCGAGGATGCCTTGGCGGGAGTTGGCGTTGATGTCGATTGGCTGCTCGATCAAAGAGAGCTTGTGAAAGAACGGCGAAGAAAGGCAGGAACAAACGGAAATCCGCAATTCGACGGTCAAACAATAACAATCGCGGGCTTTGCCATCCCGGGCCCGAGCGATCCAGACGGGCGATCTGTGGCGTATCTAGTGCCAGAACGAGGAATGTGTAGCCACATGCCCCCGCCCCAACCCAATCAAATGATTCGCGTGCGGTTGAATGGCGACTGGACGCCCAGCTATTTCCACGAACCCGTTCGGCTGACGGGCACGCTGACTATCGATCCCACTGTTCAGAATATGATGGTTGTGGACGGCCTCATGCCTATGAGTGCGACATTCCAGCTGGAGACGGAACATGTCGAAACTCTGGAAACCGAAGCAGACAGGCTGGAATGGAAGCAGCGTGCCGCTGATCGTATCCGAGCGGCGGGCAATCGCAAGACCGGCGGGGCAAAGGCGTCTGAATGATAAGACTTCTCGTTGTCGTACTGAGTATTGTCTTTGCCGGCGCGGCGTCGGCTCAAGGTCTGTCCGGGCCCTCTTCGGTCGAAGCTGATCTTGAGCCCGGAGATGGACTGACCGATCCACAATATCGTTCCGATTTTCCGCGCAATACCGCACCGGGTTGGTTTCAGTGGAAAGACCGACTGGCGGAGAATGGGTTTCGGTTCAACATTGATTACTTGGCATTGGGCCAAACCACGAACGCGGATCTGGGGGAGGGCGAAGCTGCCAGCGGAATTGCGCGGTTCTATGGCAGTTGGCAGGCGACTGAACAGGGGTCTTTGACATTCAAGATCGAAGACCGGCACAACTATACCGATGTTGCCCCACAGTTTCTTGGTCTGGATGGTGGAGCCCTTTCGATCACGGGAACAGCCTTCAACGATAATGGTTTGCTATTGACCAACCTGTTCTGGACCCAAAGGGCCGAGAACGGTTCGTGGACGCTGCAAGTCGGCCAGATTGATGTAACGGACTTTGTGGACATTTATGGGTTGGTAAGCCCATACAGTGGTTTCCAAAACCTGTCTTTCAATACCAACCCGACAATCAACGCACCCAACCAAGGCCTTGGCATTGCGGGCGGGATAAAGCTGAGCAAGAACCTCTACGCTGTCGCGAGCGTCTCAGACGCAAACGCCGACCCGTCCGATCCAAACTTTGATGTGTTTAGCGACGGCAATCTCTTCAAGTCGCTCGAACTTGGGTACACGTCCGGCTTTGATCGCATCTACTTCGACAATATCCATCTGACCCTCTGGCATGCGGATGCGGCTGACGATGGCAGTCGAGCAGAAGATTACGGCGCAGCGTTTTCCGCCGCATGGTTTGTTGACAATAAATGGATGCCGTTCTTCCGTGCAGGGGCCTCGAAGGGAACCGCAGCGCTTTATGAACGGTCGATTTCTGCCGGTCTCGGTTACTATGGTCGCAACACCGATTTGGCCGGTCTGGGCCTAAACTGGGCCGAAGCAAGAGGCATAGATGGCGATCAGTTCACGCTTGAAGCTTTCTACCGCTTTTCAATCTCACCCGGACTGCAGATCACGCCATCGGTACAATTCATTTCCGACCCGCTTCTAAATCCCGATCAGGACCGGATTACCCTGTTCGATCTAAGAACCCGGATCGTTTTCTAATGCGGGGTGAATGCAATAGGTAAGTGGCAGTGCCAAAGGGCGACTAAGTGAGATCAACAGGACTTTGCAAAGCCCGCTTTCTGCGCGTTGCCACCCTTAGCGCGGACTGCAGCACCCGGTAGCTTTGGGCTCTCCCGGCACCTTCGCCGCGAGATCCATGAACGACCGTTTCGCGATGGAGCGCCTTTCGCGGCGCGGCGCACGAACTGGCAAGACGCGGGACAAATCTGCCATTCGGCCTCGCGGTCTGAACGGCAGGTTTTTTCCAAGCAAGTTTGATTAGCTCATAGCGTTATGCATAGTCAGGCGCGTCCAACGTTTCAACGTTCATGTTCCCTTCGACGGCAGCGACGTAGGCCTTTGCAGTGTCTGCCGCCGATAAGCCCGTGCTTGAATCCATGCCCATCATCTCCATCGTTTCCTTGACGAAGACCGGGCTGACGGTGTTCACCCGTAGTTCGCGATCAAGTTCGAGTGCTGCTGCCTTGGCAAAGGATTCCAGTGCCCCATTGGTGATGCTGATCACCACCGAGCCCTGCATCGGTTCTCGTGACAGTATGCCGCAGTGAGCGTGAACGATCCAGCATCGCTGATATGTCTCTGTCCAACGCGGACAAGGTTGATCTGGGCCATCAGCTTGTGGGGTCGATTCAGGCTGAGTGCAAAATAGGGCGGTAAGGAGATTTCTGAAAAGGTTGGTACGTAACCGACCCTTCACCGCGCCAAGCCCGAACTGGAAAGACGCGGACTTTCCGGACTTGTGCAGCTGCGGCTTTCGCTCACGCAGAAAGCATTTGCGTCCGCAGCGATTGCTGTTTGTCGGCGCAACGAATTTCCCGTTTTCAGACATTCGGACAGGCACAAACCTGTGAAATCCAAGCAGCGCAGGAAGCCAACATGGTCTCTCTGTTTGAAATGGGGTCGAAAGAACAAAGAATGTTCATGGACTTCGCACGGCGCTTCGGCGCGGCCTTGAGGAACGAACAGCTACATTGAAGGGCAATCGATGGACAGCGAACCCTCCATCGATCATCGACCTTTAACCCCGGCTGAGGATTTCTTGCCCCAACACCGCCAATATCTTCTGCCCGTCCTCGCTGGTCCAATTGACCGCGAGATCGGCGAGAAGTGCACTCGTCGTGGTCAATTCGACTCCGCCGCGCTCCATCTTCCGAAATGCCATCTCATCTGTCAGCGATGTGGGCGAGCCAGAGGCATCCACGACAGCCGTCACCTCAAAACCCTCGGCAGCAGCATCAATGGCGGGAGGTGCAAGGCACACATCGGTGGTGATCCCCGCCATGATGAAATGCTTGCGGCCAGTACCACGCACTGCATCTGCGAACGCACTGTCATCCCAAGCATTCACCACACCGGGGCGTTTCACCCGGGCCGCATAAGCATCAGGTGCAAGCTCTTCCAGCGCAGGCATCAGCGGCCCTTGCATGTGTTCTTCCATGCTGGATGTCATCACAAGAGGCATTCCAAGATCAATAGCAACCCTTGCAAGCGCACGTGTGTGTGCTTCGATCAGATCCCGATCAACAGATTTGGCCCAATTCATTGTACCGATTTGATGGTCAATCAGTACCATGGCGGCATTTTGGGGGCTCGGTTTCTTAGCGGTCATCACTTTTTCCTTTCAGTTTCAGTTTGATAGCGTGAGAGGTGGTAAGTCGAAAATCAGCAGTTCCAGATCTGGCTGTGTCACAAGCGACAGCGTCTGTGTGTTCACAATCCCGACCCCGTCACCCTTGGTTAGGCGTTTTCCGGTAATTTCGCCGGAGCCGTTGATGACAAAGGCGTAGATGCTGCGCCCTTGATCTGCGGGTTGAAATGAGAGCGTCTGAGAGGTCGTGAACAGCCCGTAATTCATGCGAACATCTTGCTGTGCAACCAAAGACTCCTTGTCCCCCGTCGGCGACAGGACAAGTTGGAAGGCATCGGTGTAATCCCCCGGATCAAGTTGCTTGCGCGCATAGTCGGGGTTCAGACCAAGCGAGTGGGGCTCAAACCAGATCTGCAACGCGCGCATTGGGTCGCTTGAAGAAGCATTGACCTCATTGTGGACGATGCCTGTCCCTGCAGTGATCACTTGGATGCCTTTTGAAGACATCCGGCCATTGTGGCTCGGAACATTTGGATCAATGTGTTCCACGGAGCCGTCGACCAGAAACGTCACCACTTCAACATCTTTGTGCGGGTGAAGGCCAAACCCCTGAGCACCAGGTGCAAGCGTGCCGTCGTCGATCGTGATCAATGGGCCAAACCTTTGCCGGTCGGTTTGCAGATGCGGCTTGAAAGACAGCTGGGCAGTCATGAATCCAAAGTCTTTGTGCTCGCGACTATCGGCTGGATGGAATATCAAATCTTGTCTCACGATACGGCTCCTGTACGTCCTTGTTGCGAAGAACCTAGCTAGGCCGTTAGTTCTGGAAAATAGCTCTTTTTTAAACTATCGTTCGAATTTATGAACGATAGGCATTTCTCCTGCACCAAGGCCTTTGTCGCCACGCTCCGAGCCGGATCAATGAGCGCTGCTGCAGCTGATCTGAAAACAACAAAGTCGGCTATCAGCCAGAAGATTGCCGTGCTCGAAGCCGATCTTGGACTCACTCTGCTGGATCGATCTGGCCGATCGGTCATGGCAACGTCTTCGGGCAAGCGGGTTTTCAACATTTGCGTCGCATCGGTTGACGCCGCAGCGCAGGCCGAAGCTGAGCTTGGCCTTAAGAGAGGCGACAGGGTTGAAGGGCGCGTTTCGCTCTCGGGACCGAACAGTCTCCTGGAGACAATTTTCCTGCCCATGATTGAGGGGCTGCAGCGCGAATATCCGGAAATTGAGTTGGAGTTACACGCAGACGATGCCAGATCGGATTTTTCAACCGACGATATAGACCTTTCATTTCGGACGGGCGAACGAGATAGAGGACGAGACGTGGCTGTGTCTCTCCCGGTTGCGCCGCGAGCGCCATTCGCAAGCCCGAAATTTCTACATCGTTTCGACGCCTTGAGAACACCATCAGACTTGCCAGGCCTGCCGGTCATCTTGCGTACTCAGGAAGCGCCAATTTGGTCGTTTCGAAACTCAGACGGAGTGCAACAAGACATTTGTCCAGAGCCCGCCATCCGAGTCAATACAATGGAATTGGCCCGTGCGGCGGCAATGCTCGGGACCGGAATCGCGATGTTACCTGAGCAACTGGCAAAGTCAGACGTCTCAGCCGGAACACTTTTTCGTTTGCTGCCGGATTGGTCGCTGAAACCGGTCAAGGTCACATTGCTTTGTCGTGCGCAGCGACTTTCAATGCCCGCTGTCGCTGCTGTCCGCAAGCACATCATCGAGCAGTGCCGATCTCAATCAGGTTCGTAGTGCACGGAATGGTCCGCTTTTGTACCGCTCAGCGGCGCTAGCAATGATGCGGTCGCGGCGGTTTCCGCGCTGCGAGCGCACGCAGCGAGAAATAGACATGTCGGCTGTGGGCTCAGAGCGGACCTCGGAGGCAGCGCGGCATCATCCTCAGTTGAGCCGCAGATATAGGATAAGTCTGTCCGGGGAAGGGGGAACTGCGCTCAAACTCCGATTTGCGCAACAAAGCCCATCTACCTGATCAAAAAGGCGGCGAGCAGCGAAAGTCCAATCCGAATATTCAGTCTGCGGTGACGATACCCTGGCGAAAGTCGTCAAAGATGGCGTTCACCACGATATGGATTTTTGGGCGAGCTATCTTGTCTGGATGGAGACCGCCGTTGGTTACGAAGCAACCAACGGCAGATATCTAAAGCAGGCGGGTCGCTATACCACCGTCAACGGCGACCGGAGAACCCGTCACGAAGCTTGCCCGGTCTGACAGAAGGAACAATGCAGATTGGGCAATCTCCTTTGGCTCCGCCATGCGTTTCAGGGGATGCAAGTTGGCAATAAAGTCGTGCGTCGCAGGATCATCGCCGGCCATGTCGGTTTTAGTACCACCCGGCAAAATAGTGTTGATACGGACCCTCTTGGCCGCATGATCAGATGCCAAAGATTGTACGAGCCCAATCAGTCCAGCCTTTGATGCGGCATAAGCCCCCATGCCGGGCATTCCCCCATTGCTGACACCAACAAAAGTTCCGGTGAATACAATAGACCCGCCACCGCGTTCCTCCATTGCCGGAATCTGCGCTTTGGCCGCAAAAAATGCACTGTTGAGGTTTGTAGCAAGAACCGACTGCCAGTTGCCGGACTCCATTTCGGGAATTGGACCCATCTCGCCCATAATGCCCGCATTGTTAAATGCGCCATCAAGGCCGCCAAACTGCCGTTTCGCCAGATCAACAAGATCCCTGGAATATGTTTCGTCCGTCACGTCGCCCGCAAGGTAAACGGCGCGTCCGTTGCTTTGGGTAATCTGCCCGACGAGTGTGTTTAGCTGAGCTTCCCGGCGGGCACCTAACACAACATTCGCCCCTTCCGAGGCAAACAGAAGCGCTGCTGCAGCACCGATTCCGCTGCTCGCGCCGGTAATGATGATGGTTTTGTCTTTAAGTTCCATGGTCATGCCTTTTTGAAATTACATGCCAATCACCTAAGAAATGATGCGAGTGAATCGCGACCCGGTTCTTGCGGGTGTTGAGCTACTTGAGGTGAAAGCGCAAGAAACGGATCAATTGGTTGACCTCAAACGGGAGCCGCCGTTCGTTCGCGGTAGCGAAATCACTTTATTGGGATCAGTACCAACGCTGTTGCAAGTGCAATATCTAGCGATTGAGCCTACGAGAACGGCCCATACCGGCCGTTGGCCAATGGGTAAATATGCTGCGGTCGCAGCCCGCATTGCCGACCTTCACCGCGAGCGCGAACCCTCGGCTCGCCGAACGCACACATCGCGGACAAAGCTGCCTATCGCGGCAGCGCAGCAAGTGCTCGCTGAGGGAGATCTGCCTGCAAAAAACCTCTGCATTCTGAAAAAAGTTGCATAAGTAGGTGTCATTTCTGTGAAAAGCAATGCGGACGTTTGACCGCCAAAAATCAGCCTGTGGTTACAGCGTTTTCTTGATTAGCGTCCCGTATCTAAGCATGATCCCGTTATGGCGGTTGAAATCGACAAATGGCTGAACGATCTCGAACTGGGTCAATACTCAGACGCTTTTGCACAGCATGATATCGACGCGCGCGTACTGCCACTACTGTCAAACGACGACCTTAAAGAGCTTGGGGTTAGTCTGGGCCATCGAAAAATCATCCTGGCAGCGGTTCAGGAATTGACTGGTCAAAAGCACTCGTCTCAATCGCCGCAGGCCGTAGACGTGGATGCAGACGAAGTCGGCCCGGTCCCCATTTCGGATGAATCGCAAGGCGTGACCTTATCCGCAAGGAAGCCTGCTTCATTAGCGATCGCAGAGAGGCGTCACTTAACAGTTTTGTTTGCTGATCTCGTCGCCTCGACTGAGTTGACTAACCGGTTTGATCCCGAAGACATGCGCGAACTGCTGCAGAGTTACCAGGATGCGGTTGCAGGTGCAGTTAGCAGGTATGGCGGCTACGTCTCGAAGTATTTGGGCGACGGTCTCCTGGTGTTTTTTGGCTGGCCTACAGCCTATGAAGATCATGCAGTTCGCGCTTTAAAGGCTGGTCTTGAGGCCGTTCGGCGGGTCAGAGATCTTAAAGCACCTGACGGTGAGCGTTTGTCGGCCAGGTTAGGTATCGCGAGTGGCGACGTGGTAGTTGGCGATACGATCGGTGAAAACACCTACGAAGAAGGAGCCATGACGGGGCCAATTGTCAATCTGGCAGCGCGGCTTCAGGAACACGCAGCACCGAACTCAGTTGTTTTATCTGCTGAGGAGACCGAAGAAACTTTGCATCGGCTATTTGAGTTTAGGTCTCTTGGACAAACCGAGCTGAAAGGTTTCAAAGAACCACGGACCCTTTTGACTGTCGTATCAGAACACAGCGCGGAAAGCCGGTTTCGAGCATCTTATAGGGACGAAAGTGGCAGCGTCATGATTGGTCGCGACTACGAAAAAGGTATCCTTTTACAATCATGGCTGCGTGCGCAGAACAGTCAGGGAGAGGTTGTTCTGCTTGCCGGTGAAGCAGGGATCGGTAAATCGCGATTGGCGGAAGAGTTTCTCGCTAATGCTGTAGCGACTAGCGAAGCTGATATTATCAGGCTGAACTGCTCTCCTTACCTTATCAGTAGCCCGTTCCACCCTGTCGCCCAGAGGATTTCTCAGGATGCTGGTGTGGGGACAGATTTTGATGACGACCAAATTCTCGACCTTGTCAAAAAAATGTTGGAAAGCCGAGAGGGCTTGGAATGGGAAAAGGTTCTGCCCGTCTTTGCCGCGCTGGTTGCGCCTCACAGTGCTCTTGCCCGAAGCGTTCTCGATATGTCACCGCAGGAGCAACGTGACCTCACGATTCAGACGTTAATCCACACGGTTCAGGTGCGCGCAAGCACGCGTCCTGTTATTCTTTGTGTTGAGGACGCGCATTGGATTGATCCTTCCACCCAAGCTCTTTTGGATCGCTTCAAAGCAATTTGCGCAGATCTGCCTTTGATGATTTTGATTACCCACAGGCCCGGCTGGGAACTTGCCCATGATGACGGGGAAGCGCACGTACATACGCTCCAGCTGCGTCGGTTCGATACGACCCATGTCTCGAACCTAGTTCGCCATGTTACCGGAAAAGCACCCGACGATGCTCTGATTGCCACAATCATTGAGAAGACGGACGGCGTGCCTTTGTTCGTCGAGGAACTGGCCCGGGCGATTGTTGAGGCGGGTGAACACGGGCAAGTCCACATACCCGCGTCTTTGAAGGGCACACTGATGGCACGTCTTGACGCGGTCTCGCCAGAGGCTAAACAAGTCGCGTTAACAGGAGCCGTCATTGGACGGGAGTTCGAGCCTAGCTTGCTGGCTTCCGCAATAGGTCTTGCGAGTGCGGAAATTCAATCTCGTATAGAAGAGCTGTCTCGAACGGGTTTGATCTTTGAAAGCGGGCACAATCGAGGGTATTTCGTTTTCCGTCATGCCCTTATTCGCGATACCGCCTATCAATCCATGCTTGGCTCAACCCGCAGACAACAACATGCAAACGTGGCCCGTGCTTTGATGCAGTTGCGGTCAGCTGAGATTGAACGTCGGCCCGAGTTGGTTGCCCGCCATCTTTCAGAGGCCGAAGAATGGCGTGCTGCGTTCGACAAATGGCAGACGGCAACTGAAATGGCATTGGCGCGATCCGCCAGCCAAGAGGCGATGGTCAACGCCAGGGAAACACTCAAAGCGGCCGAAAATCTTGGATCTGATAACGGTGTCGAAACGATCAAAGCCAAAATCCTTATTGGTCGCAGCCATGACAGCCTGGGTCAGTTGCCGGAGGGGATAGCGGCCTTGAAAGATGCCTCGGACGCCGCCCGTGGAATACACGATGTGGCGCTCGCCGCTGATGCTGCGAACCATTTTGCGGACTCGTGTATGATGTCGAGTAAGAGACACGGCGAGGCCATTGAACTTTGTGATAGAGCTCTGAACGACCTCCCCGACGATGACGAAGTACGGCAGTGCAGATTGATGAGCCAACTTGCACGGGCACATATGTTTGTCGGCCAGTTTTCTGAAGGCGCTCGCTATGGTCAGCAATCAATGGAACTGGCCGCGAAACTAGGGGACTATAAATCCCAATTCTCGGTGATGATGATGCATTTTGGGGCGCCATTCGTCGCGCGCAAAGGAAGAGAGGTACGTCATTGGCGTGAAAATCTTGATGCGATGCATCGAGTGGCCGAAAACCTAGGGAGTATTGATCAGGGTCGGGACCGGACACTCAGTCTTTTTGTCGGGGCCGAAATGGCCGACCGCGACTTGATGGATCATTCACTCGAATTGCTGACGGAGATTTCGGAAAAGGACAATCATCTGCAACTCTACTGGGTGCAAAAGCACGCACGCGCCATGGTTGCAATTATGGATGGCGATTTTGAGCAAGCGGAGATGCATGCCAACGAAGCGGTGAAAATCGGTCGTCAGACACATGGAGAACATGTTGAGGGCGTCTTCGGTGTTCAGATGTTTACCATCCGCCGCGAACAAAACCGGCTGCACGAAGTTGCACCGGTGATCAAGAAGCTGATGACAGATAGCCCGGAAGACATTTCTTGGAAACCAGGATTTGGCCTTATTGCCGCCGAGTTGGGATACAAGGAACCAGCTGAACGCATTCTGAATGAAATGGCAGAGAATGGCTTCGATCTTCCGCTTGATGCTATGTTTTCAACTACTTTGTCTTATCTCGCTGACATTTGTGTCGCAGTCGAGCATCTGGGACATGCTGAGACCCTCTATGACATGCTGACCCCATACGAAGAGCTGACGATCACCGCTGGGGCAACAACAGTTTGCGCCGGGGCGGCAGCAAGACGTCTAGGCAATCTGGCAGCGGTGCTAAAAAACTGGGACGCCGCTGAGAGGATGTTCCATAAGGCCATCGAAATAGACACGCGCATGAAGTGCCCACCGTGGATTGCGCACAGCAAGGCCGCGTATGCATCCGCGCTAAGGCAACGGGGCCGAACGAATGATTTGAAACTAGCGTTTCAACTAGAAGGGGAAGCGTTGGCAATTTCACAGCAATTGAGTATGGTTTTCCTTAGGTCAAAGCTCGAGGGAGTAGCTGTTTAAAGTCATTTACATGCTTGGGGGAGCATTATGCCAAGGTACATAATTGAGAGAAATTTTGCCGAGCAGCTGAACGTTAGCGACGACGACAAAATTCACATCAAAGAGATCAATGACGAAGTCGGGGTCGAGTGGATTTTCTCGTTCCTCAGCGCAGACAAGCGCAAAACATACTGCCTGTATGAGGCCCCTGACGAGGAAAGCCTCAGAAAGGCGGCCGAGCGCCTTAACATCCCAGCCGATGTCATAACACCCGTGGATCAGATAGATCCCGGAATATTCACCTGAGTATTCGCAGTTCTAAAACCTAATCCGAGGCGATTTAACTGCGGGACAACGCATCGGAAGTCACAACTATATGAGGCAGCCGCGCAAGAAGCCTGATCTGAAAACAGGGAGGCCTATGCATGTACGACATAAAAACACTCGACGGAAACACGGCAACTGTGGATCAAGGCGCTTTGGATGCGCTTAATTCCTCGCTTCGCGGCGGCGTCTACTTACAGGGCACTCCGGAATATGAAGGCGCAAGAACAACATGGAACAGCATGTTCGAACGTCACCCTGGGTTCGTGATCCGCGCGATGGGGGCGAGCGACGTACAGAAAGCTGTAAACTTTGTTAGGGACGCCAGCCTCATAATGTCGGTCCGATCAGGTGGGCATCAAATTGCAGGGCACGCTGTTGCAGACGAGACCGTATTACTCGATCTTTCCCAGATGCAATCGGTACACGTAGACCCTGTCAACAAGACTGCTCGGGTTGCACCGGGTGCATTGCTTGGCGATGTAGATCGCGAAACCCAGGCTCATGGGCTTGCTGTCCCTGTCGGCATCAATTCGACAACTGGTATCGCTGGTCTGACCCTTGGCGGCGGCTTTGGGTGGACGACGCGGAAATTCGGAATGACGATCGACAATCTTCTGTCGGCAGAAGTTGTGACGGCAGATGGGACGATTGTCTGCGCCTCGCCCACAAGCCATCCGGAGCTTTTCTGGGCCATCCGCGGTGGAGGCGGCAATTTCGGCGTCGTGACCTCATTCGAGTTCCAGTTGCATGATCTTGGGCCCGATGTTTTGTCGGGTCTGATCGTTCACCCGATCGAAAAGGCGCCAAAGCTGCTTGCAGAATTCGCAGCCATTGCAGATGACTCACCCGATGAACTGACCGTCTGGAGCGTGATGCGAAAAGCTCCTCCTCTCCCGTTCCTACCAGAAGAGTGGCATGGGAGAGAGGTGCTGATTTTTGCAGCTTGCTACAGTGGTCCTATAGGCGATGGTGAAAAAGCCTTGTCGGGTTTGCGCGCGCTAGGAGAACCGATTGCCGATGTCATCTCACCTCACAAGTTTGTAGACTGGCAAGCAGCATTCGACCCTTTGCTTACACCGGGCGCTCGGAATTATTGGAAAAGCCATGATTTCGAAGCGCTTTCCTCGGAAGCAATCACAGGTCTTCTCGAGGCGGTTTCCAGCCTTCCCGACCCTGCTTGCGAAGTATTTATTGCGCATGTAGGTGGCGCAATGGCACGCATTGAACCCCACTCAACAGCTTATCCGCAACGATCAGCACACTTCATAATGAATGTTCACACACGTTGGGAAGACCCGAGCAAGGATGATGAGTGCATTGCGTGGGCGCGGGGACTTTATAATCAGATGCGGCCTCATGCGACCGGTAGCGCGTATGTAAACTTTATGCCCGAAGACGAAGCGGATCATATGGCTGGTGCATACGGCCTAAACAGCGGGAAGCTTTCGAAAATAAAGGGCAGCTATGATCCAAAGAACCTGTTCAGGATTAATCACAACATAGTGCCTGAGTAGGGCCATCCGATTTGGAAAGGCCGATCTATTCGGACGCTTAGAGCTTATGCTTGATATTTGACAACGAGTATTCTGTTACGCGTTAAGACCACCAAATATTTTTCGCGTCAAAAATGTCGACACTGTCTTTTCCACTGTCAGGCGAATTCCGTGTTCCGCTGCGACGGCAGGGATTTGTTGACCAATTAGCCGCTTTGGGCTCGATGCTAACGCCGGAGCTATCGTGGCATCTTTTCGACTGCCTGACCTCGCTCAGGTGTGAGCGGCCCTAAGCTGCCGTCCAGCGTACAGCGCAAATGTCGCGGTGCGGCCTGTCAAACCGGACTTTCGCCGCGAGTGCAAAATTTGGAGGTACTCGACTTAACAGTTTCGGGATACTGCCGACTTTTGCAGGCGCAGCTTTTGCTCGCGCAGAAACTCTTCGCGACAGCGGCAACCAGATCGCTGCGATGCCGCCAATACCTCGCAAGCAATCGTTGATTTTCCTTCCGAATGCTATTTCCAGAGCGTTCCTTACCAAGAATATTGGCACGAAATCCATTTGGATGACCTGCTATGTGTTGCAACCAAGTAGTATCCGTGTTGATCAAGAGCAGTTTTCGGACCATTTGCGCCGGTCTCTGAGAAGTGCGTTTGCAACGACGACGAGCTTCCTCATGATTGCAGTCAACGCGACCTTTGGCGGTTTTCCGGCTTTCACCAATTGATCGTATTTTCGCTTTGCACTCAGATCGTGGCGGATCACACAGAGCGCGGGCATGTACATGGCGCGGCGAAAGAATGCGCGCCCGCCCTGGATCCGTTCCTTGCCCTGCCATTTGCCCGATTGACGTGAGATCGGAGCCAAACCAGCGAGGCATGCGGCCTGTTTCCCGGTCATCTCTCCCAGTTCGGGCATTTCGACGAGCATCGAAAAAGCTGTGACCTTCGAGACGCCGGGAATGCTTGTCAGGATGTTGAACCGCATGGTCAGGTCAGCGTCCTGTGCAACGAGATCCAGGATGGCCTGGTCGATCTGTTCGAGATGCTTCTCAACTTGAGCCAGTCGCTCTTTCAGGTGGCGTTTCAGCAATTTCTGGGTGGTTGTCTGCATCCGTGTACGCACCGCGACGCGATCTTTGATCAGACCACGCCGAGCTACCATCAACTCTTTGAGAGTGTTGAGATATTCGGCTTTGGGTGCTTGTGGCTCGAGCTCCAGAACGGTGCCCATCTTGGCCAATATCGCGGCATCGACCCTATCGGTCTTCGCAATCTTCCCTGTCGCTTCGGCAAATCGGCGGGCTTGTCGTGGATTCACCCTGGAATATGGTACAGCTTCTTCAGACAAGCTGTTTTCCAGCTGCCTGTGGTACACACCTGATGCCTCGAACACGATCAAACCGGCGTTGCCGATTTCAATCCATCGATGCAACGAACGTAAGCCCCTGCCATCATAAGCGAACCGCCTATGTTCAGATCGCGCCATGCTGTAAGCGTCGAGCCAGTCTTTCGATACGTCGATCCCAATGGTATCTTGCATCTGTCTTTTCCTCACCTCGTCTTGTCATGCGGGCTTTGCGCCCCTGTATCCGTTCAGGTCGATAGAAAAGACGGGGGCGATCAAACTACTTGCCGGTCCTTGCACGACCTGAAATGTCGCGATCCGTCCCCCGCCGCTGACCGGCATATTTGAGGTGCCGGTCAGCAGCTCCGTTATCGCATGGGAGCCACGCATCAGCCTAAGACAAGAAATGTCTCTCTGTCCGCAACGCAGTAATGCCTCAGGTGAAACGGAACGTTTGCGCTGCCAGACAGGGTAGAGCTTCCGACATCGGAACCTTGGTAGGCTGCGCGCATTTTCGGTCTGCGAGCGCCCTCGGATTTCATCAACATAGTGGACCCGTCAACTGGAGCAACCAGGACTTTCACCAGTGCGAAAACCGCTTCTCAAAAAACTCTACGATGCTAAATGAGAAAAGCCTTTTGATTGAGGTTCTCATTGCGATGGCGGATGTCATTTTCGCGGGGCTTCCGTCTTGCGGATCGTACCCGATTTTCCGTTTTGTTTCGGCGATATCCCAACGCATGCCAGGGTTGTCTGACATAAGATTTAGGGCGGCAAACGCGACGTCCTTTGCGTCTATCGCTGCGCGCATGCCGTTTAGGAAATCCCGATCGCTCAGCCACATCTCCTGTCCCCAACGACCCATCGCCATATGCGGTCCAGGCTTGTTGTCATGGGTCCATTGGGTCCAGCCGATGCGTAGGCAGATGATCGAAAGCCCATGATGTTGCGCAAAGTAAGCGCCGGTCCGTTCGCAAAACAGCTTTGACATGCCGTAGGCATTCACGGGCCCTGGAGGCGTGACGCTGTTCAACGCATCAGTGGTGAAACGCTTGTCCCCGTGGACCCAGTTCGAACTGGCGAGAACCACACGTTTGACACCCATCGCTACTGCATGATGGTAGAGCGTAAGAGTTGCATCCATGTTGTGCTTGATCGCCGATGACCAGCTTGCAGCAGGCTCACGGTCTCCGGCCAGATGGACGATCACATCCACGCCTTCCAGAAGTTTGATCCAGATAGGTTCACCAGACAGATCCGCGATATGAATATCCGGGTGATCAACCGGGCGAATGTCGATCCCTGACACTTTGTAGTCAGGATCCGCCTCCAACACGTCGAAGAGTTTTCGACCCAAATGCCCACCTGCACCTGTAATCAGGACATGCATGATAGTAACTCCCTATTCGAGCCAAGAATTGGTGGATTGCTGTCTGGCCAAATTTCAAAGTCCTGACGAAACCTGAGCGTCTCATTCCGCGCCAAATCAGATTTTGGCGAGTGCCATTCGGCCTCACAGTAGGAATAGTCACCCGAATTGAATACCTCGACGGGATACTGATGCATAAAGCTGTCGCTCGGTGCTGGCGGGTGTGTTGAACAGAGTATCCAGGGGCCAGTTTTGCCGATCTTGATAAGCGTTTCCCCATCTGGGTTAGGAAGTCCAACCTTGAATTCTTGTTGTTTGGCGCAATCTGCAATGACGCAGTTTGCCGTCAGTTCAACCATTGATCCGGAGTGCCCAAAAACGGGATAGATTTCGGGATCGCCCATCGTAATCCCGATCGTGGCGGGCGTATTGATCATCATGACTGACCAAATGCCTGTTGCCCTGGAAACGTGACCGTGATTGGTCACACTATGCTCAATGCTCCACGCAGCGGCTGACTTCAGGGTGATGCGCCGCGCCACGGACAGGTGCGAGACAGGACAGATCTGGCTTGTCAATTCGACATGATCCTCATCTCGTGAGGTGACCAGAAAAGGGTCACTGTCGAGTGCCGTAAACGGGGCGCTATCCTTCCAGGCCGTGTCCGGAGCTATCCAGGTTTTTTCTCCGCCCCAGAGGGGGAAACCAAACTGCGGGGAGCGTGTTGGCAAGTCGGCCAGATCAATTTCATCAACCGGCAAGTGTACCAAGTCCGGATTCTGAAAAAGCAGCGATTGCTCTTGGAAAGTAACGCCCCACAAACGGCCACCAATTCCGGGCAGGATAACAAGCTCCAATCCGCCTCTTGTTAACTGCAGAACGGACCATCGATCAGACATGAGGGGTTCCCGGCGGTGACCCGGCACAAAACTTCTGCGCCGGGAAAACGATTAGACGTGTTTGAATTGGGCGACGTTTTGCGCCGTTATCGGCATCACCCCAGTTTCGACGCGTTCTGGCAGTGGATTGATCCCGGCGGCCTTCCAATCCGGCAAGACTTTCAGTGCGTCCGTGTTCTGCCAGTGCATCATGTGGAAGGCGAGGAAGATCTCGAGGTAGGATTTCTGAGCTACCGCACCGTGGATCGTGCCGTCTTCGATATAGGGCAGCATGTCATCGTTGCGGTCCATCGCAACGATCTTGATGTCCTTTCGACCAGCTTCGGTAACTGCGATGGCTGCGCCTTTCCCGCTGTCGCCGTCCGTACCGCCAATGCCAACAATGTCAGGGTTGGCCTGGATAGCCTGAAGGTAGGCCGTCGGAGCGTATGACGGATCGGCTTTATCGTTGACAACGTCAACCACCTCAATGTCAGGATATTTCTCTGCAAAGATCTGTTTGTACCCTTCAACACGCTCCAGTGTCGACGGCGCTGGGAATGTACCAAGGATGACTTTTCCCTTTCCACCAATAGCTTCGGCCAGCATCTCGCCGCCGACGCGGCCAGCCTGAACGCCGTTGATGCCCAGGAAAGTGGATCGGGGGCTGTCGGGGATGTCGCCAATGCAGCAAGTAACTGGGATGCCAGCTTCGACCGCACGCTCCACGCCGGGCGCTAAGGTCGCGGGATCGCCGGGGAAGATCAGGATGCCAGCGGGGCGGCGGGCGATCAGTTCATCGAGCTGACGTGCCTGTGCGGCCGTGTCGAAGTCCAGCGGACCGGTGAACGTGGCCTTGATACCCATCAGTTCTTCGAGGTCTTCCATCGCGTTGCGGTAATCCACCCAGAACGGCACCTGAGTCACGATGGAGAGAAATACATATTCCTTACCAGCCGCCTGTGCCATGGCTTCCTTCGACAGGATTGGTAGTCCGAAGGCGGCAGCCAATCCTGCGGTAGTGCCCGCAGTTAGCAGCCTGCGCCGATTTACAGTCATCTCAGTCATCGTGATCTCCCTTTTGGATGATTAGTAGTCTTCGGTTTCTTTTGATTGAGGTCAGCCCCGTTTACTGCGGATCAGCATGTCCAATGCGACGGCTGAGACGAGCACGCCACCGATGACAATCATTTGCCAGTAGATCGAAACGGCTTGCATGGTCATTGTGTTGTTGATCAAGGCAACGAACACGACGCCGAGGAATGCGCCGAGAATTGTGCCTTCGCCTCCGCGCAACGACGCACCACCGATAACGGCCGCAGCCAGCACCTGCAGCTCGATTCCATTACCTGCTGTCGGCGTGCCGCTCATCAAACGCGAGGCCAGCAGGACCCCGGCCAAGGCCGCCAAAACGCCCGTGAGTGCATAAAGAATGATGCGAACGCGTGTTACGTGGATGCCTGAAAGCATCGCCGCTTTTTCATTTGCACCGATGAAGTAGACCTGCCTGAAAAACCGGGTGTGGCGCACTGCCAGGTCAAAAAGGATCACCAAAACGAGGGTCAGCAACACGATCACAGGAAAGCCGCCAATGTCGGTCTTGCCAATCCAGCCGAATGATGCGGGCAGACTGGAGACTGAGAAACCCTCGGTCAAAACTAACGCGATGCCGCGTGCGATCGACATTGTCCCAAGTGTGGCGATCAATGGGTTGATCCCGAGTCCCGTGACAAGCAAACCGTTTACAACCCCGACGACGCAGCCAAGGATCAGGCCGCAGATCACCGCAAGCGGGATCGGCATACCGGTCAGCAGCAACAATGCAACAACCGTGGAAGAAAGTGCCATGACCGAACCAACCGACAGATCAAAACCACCAGAAGCCAGCAGAATGGCCATGCCGATCACAATGATTGCTGTTGGGGTCATGCCCACGGCCACGGCTCGGAAATTCGAGAGGCTGAAGAAATAGGGATTAACGTTGGCCATCACGATGATGATCGCGGCGATCAAAACGATCAGCGTCAGCTCGCGGATGTCAACGAATGCCTGCAGGACGCGGCGCATAAGTGACCGTTTCTCGGAAATGTTGGCTTGAGCGACCATGGTCACGACGCAACTCCTTTGTGTTGGGATGGCTTTGCAGCCGAGCGGTAGGCATTCCCGGCGGCCATTTGCAGAAGTACGCTTTCACTGGTGTCTTCGGCGGCGATGTCGCCCATCAGACGACCCTCGTGAACGACAAGAATGCGCGAGGACAGCGAAACCAATTCCGGAAAATCGGACGACACCACCAGAATCGCCATTCCTTCTGCCGCTTGGCGGAGCAGCTCTGTATGGATCTGAAATTTCGCGCCCACATCGACGCCTTTCGTAGGTTCTTCCACGATCAGAAGGTCAGGTGTGCGTTTGAGCCATTTGGCCAGCATGATCTTTTGCTGATTTCCCCCCGACAGAGCGCCGACGTCTTCAGTGATCCCACTGGCTTTGACGCTAAATGCATCAATGGCAGCGTTGCTGGCTTTCTCTATTGATGCCTTGCGCATGATGCCCAGGTTCGCGTGTTCAGAAAGACTTGCGGCGATCAGGTTGTCGCTGAGCGATTGTTCGAGAAACAGACCTTCGGTCTTTCGTTCTTCCGGTACAAAGCCTATGCCAAGGCGCATTGCGTGGCGCAGGGAAGTGAGCTTCACGGGCGCCCCGCGCAGCTCGACAACCCCCTCGGCTCCCGGCATCAATCCAACGATTGAGCGGACAATCTCGCTTCGGCGCGCTCCCATTAGCCCGGCCATGCCGACTATTTCGCCGGCCTTAATCGAAAATGAGATGTCTTCGAATTCACCTGAGTGCGTCAGGCCTTTGACGGTAAGGACATCGTTCCCTTTGACATGGGCTGATCTGATGACATCACCAGGATGTGCGCCCCCAATCATCTCTGCAACCACTTGTTCCTGAGAGGTTTCTGCCACTGGCAAAGTGCTGATCTGGCGTCCATCCCGCAAAACGGTAATTCGATCGGATATTCGGAATATCTCGTCCATGTGGTGACTGACATAGACAATGCCGATACCTTTTTTTGTGAGCCTGCGAAGTACGTCGAACAGCGCGTCCACTTCGTCAGGAGCCAACGCTGATGTCGGCTCATCCAGCAAAAGAACGCGTGAATTCAGGGATAGCGCCTTGGCAATTTCTACAATCTGGCGGGAGCTGATTGGCAGGTTGTCGATGGGGATCGAAACGTCGATATCCAGTCCGAACTCTGCCAAAAGCGCTTCGGCACGGCGGCGCAGTTCCGGCCAGTCGACGACACCCAAACGGGTCGGAGCTCGTCCGGCATAGATGTTTTCAGCGACAGAAAGAGCCCCGGCCAGGCTGAGTTCTTGAAACACGCAACTGATGCCAAGCGATTGAGCGTGCGACGGATTCTCAATTCGGCGTTCATTGCCGTCACACAGAATTCTTCCCTCTGACGGTTGATGAAGTCCGTAGAGCAGACCCAGACACGTGGATTTACCGGCGCCGTTTTCACCGCAAAGCGCATGCACTTCACCTGGGCGCAGTTCGAATTCCAAATGATTAAGAACAACGTTTGCACCGAAGTTTTTGCTAACCGCATCCAATCGGATCAGGGGTGGCGCGTTTCTCGGATCAAGAATCGAAGCTGACGTCATTGTATTCCTCCCAAGACTTAATTGGCATCTGAGATATCAGATGTCAATTACTTTGTGGTGAAGCTAATGACGGCATGAAGAAGGGCAGCCCTTCGCAGGACTGCCCTCTGAAACGAGTTAGCGTTGATTAGGAGGCCTTCGCGCCCTCAAGTACGATCGAAGCACTTTCATAGGCCTGTCGAGTTCGATCAATGTGCTCAACCAGAAGCAGTTTAATCTTCGCCATATCACCTTGACGCACCGCGACCGCGATTTTCTGATGTTCTTCGAATGAAAGCTCTGTGTGCTGCGGTAGCTTGGATAAATGGGTCCGCAATGCGGCGATCTTACCAATGTAGCGCGTATAGCTTGCGGTCAGATAGTCGTTCCCGGCGTGCTCAAAGATCAATTGGTGAAAAGCGGTGTCCAGAGCCAGGTACTCTCTTTCATCGCGGCGGGATCGTGCGCGCGCCATGTCTTTCACAACTCTTTCCATACTGTCGGCCAGCCCATCAGGGTCCCTTGATAGTGCCAGTTCAAATGCGGCGGTCTCAATGGCCTGCCTGAAGTCGCAGATTTGCGTTACTTCAGACCCGGAAAGGGAGAATACGCGTGCACCTTTTTGCGGTTCGATACTAACGAGCCCTTCATCACGCAGTTGGGCCAACGCTTCGCGAACCGGCGATTTGGAGACACCAAGTTCCTCGGATATCTTACGCTCGGAAAGTATCTGGCCCATCTTTAGCGAGCCGTCGATGATACTGTTCCTCAAATGCTCCAAGGCAAGTTCTCGGAGAGATTTGGGTCGTTCAAGGGCCATAATCGGGGTCTCCAAAAAAATGTGTTGCATGATGGAAGATATCTGATACACCAGATAAGGCAAGCTGGAATATCAGATATCAGATTGACTGGAGGGGAGCCAGTTTGAAATGCGTGCAGAGTTAGTTCTTGATTGCAGGAATGAGCATGGGGAGGGGATCTTCTGGAACCCTGCTGATGAGCTTGTCTGGTGGACCGATATCGAAGGCCGCGCGCTTTGGTCGTACGATCCGTCGACTTTGAAGAGCGCCAAGCACCCTATGACAGAGCGTGTCTGCTGTTTTGCCCCTCGCGCAAAAGGGGGCTTGATCGTTGCCTTTGCTGATCGGGTCGTTCTGCTTGATCTGGACACAAACGTGGAAACGCTTGTTGCCCGCTTCGAACCCAACAATGCAGAGACGCGACTGAACGACGGACGGACGGATCGGCAGGGAAGGCTGATCGTCGGTGGGATGAATGAGGTGTCCGGAGCCCACGATTCGTCAGTCTTGTGCATCGACACAGACCTGTCCGTGCGGACAATCATCGAAAAGGTGTCCTGTGCAAACTCTGCCTGTTTTACCCCAGATGGCGGAACGATGTTTTTTGCGGATACACCAGACCGGGAAATCGTAGCCTTTGATTACGACACCGCCACTGGTTCGGTTTCTGACCGACGCATTCACGCTTCATTCAAGGACGAACCGGGGCTGCCCGACGGGTCCTGTGTCGATGCCGAAGGTGGTGTCTGGAACGCCGAGTGGGAAGGTCGCCGCGTTGTTCGCGTAGCCCCGAACGGCGCGATTGACCGGGTCATAGAAATTCCTGTCTGGAAGCCCACCTGCTGTGCCTTTGGTGGCCCGGAACTCGACACGCTCTTCATTACGACCTCGCGCCTGATGAGTGACGAGGACGCTCTATCAAGAGAACCGGAATCTGGCGGCTTGTTCGCAGTCAAACCCGGCGTTTGCGGCGTGCTCGACACGCCATTCAACGGATAATGAAAAATTTCTGGAGGAGAATAAAATGCTGAAAACACTTATGAATACGACAATGGCCGCTGGTATCGCCGTGCTCGCCTCTGTCGTCCATGCGGAAGAATATCCGACCCCTATCCCGCTCGAAGAAGGTGCGCAGGCTCCAATTGATGCGATTGCTCCAAAAAACGAAAAGTTCCGCATCGCCTACATGCCGCCCGCAACCGAGTTCAACTACTACATCGCAATTGGCGAGGGTATCAAAGCGGTTGCGGCTGAAGCGGGCGTTGAAGTCTTCATGTTGGCCCCACAATCGGGTGCTGACATCAACGGCCAAATGGGCATGATCCAGGACGTGCTGACCCAGGATGTGGATGCGATCATCTTTGGCACCCACGATGAATTTGCTGCCGCACCCCTTCTCAAGCAAGCGGTCGACAAGGGTATGGCCGTTTTGATGATCAACTCGGATATCCCGAACTTTCCGACGCCGATCCATGGTGTGGTCGGATACTCTCAGCGAAACGGCACACACAATATCGCCGATTGGGCCATCGAGAATTACGGCGACAAACCTCTGAAGGTTGGCATCATTGAAGGGCAGCCCGGGTACCACTCGACCGAGCGTGTTGGCGGTTTTCTCGACGGTATCGACGGCAACGAAAACTTCGAAGTGGTTGTGTCTATTGACGGCAAGTGGAATGTCGAAGGTGGCAATACCGCTGGTATGGATATCCTACAATCGCATCCCGACCTCGACATGATCTTTGCTGCAAATGACTACATGATCATCGGGGCATCGTTTGCAGCCAAGGCGCTCGGGCGCTCCGACATTGTTCTGCTCGGGAACGATGGCGATACCTCGGGTCTGGAGGAAATCGCAGCGGGCAACATTACTGCGACCGTTAATACCTCGCCGTTCCTTATGGGGCGGGCGGCTATGCAGGCGACGATTGATGCATTGAACGGCACTTATCCCGGAGGATGGATCGAAACGCCAACCTCCATCGAAGATAAAGACGGTGCTGTCGCAGTGCTAAAGGAGCCTGAAAAGCTCTTCCCGCAGCCGTCCAAAGAATACTGAGCGTTCTCCCTGCTCCTCGGTGGCATCTTCGTGTGCTGCCGGGGCGCAATTAAGCTAAGTTTCCCGTTCAAGTTGAGGCCCCCAAGATGACAACAGAAATGCCCCTTTGGGAGTTTGTCGATATCACCAAGGCCTATCCCGGCGTTTTGGCGAATGACAAAGTCTGTATCAAGCTTATGCCCGGCTCGATCCATGGCCTGCTTGGCGAGAATGGCTGCGGCAAGTCCACGATGATTAAGACGCTATCCGGCGTCCAGCAACCTGACAGCGGCCGGTTTCTTCACAATGGGCAACCGGTGACAGTCGGTGACCCACAGGTCGCACGCGATTTGGGCATAGCAACGGTGTTTCAGGAGTTCTCGATCGTTCCAACACTGTCTGTTGGCGAGAACATATTCTTGGGCAACATGCCCCGGTCGAGATTGGGGGTAATAGACTGGGGTAAGGTACACGACGAAGCCGCCCGTGTTTTGGCAGAGATGGACGTCGATGTTTCACCCAATGCCATCACCGGCACGCTTTCAGTGGGTGAGCAGCAGCTTGTCGAGATTGCCAAGGCTATTGCGATAGACGCCCGTATGATCATCCTCGACGAGCCCACGGCTGCTCTGGGCGAGGACGAAATCGAACGCCTGCACCAGTTGTTGCGCAACATGCGCGGCCGCGGAACAGCTATTCTTTATGTTTCCCATCGCTTGGATGAGGTGGAGCGGATCGTCGACGAAGTAACGATCCTGCGTAATGGGCGCGTCGTGCGAGCCAGTGGCGAGACGGAAATTAACGTCTCTGAAATTGTCAGCGCCATGGTCGGGGAAGACATAGGTGAGCACTACCCAAAAGAGCAGAATGCAACCCACGAAGTTGTTCTCGAAGCGAGCGGGCTTGCAACCAATGCCGGAGTGACGGATGCATCCTTTGCGCTCCACAAAGGTGAAGTGCTGGGACTGGGCGGCGTGTTGGGAAGCGGGCGCACGGAAATCGCAAGGGCCCTGTTTGGAACAGATGAGATTGTTGCCGGTCAGGTCACATTAAAGGGCAATCCAGTCAGGTTCGGCCGGGAAATCGACGCGATCCGCGCTGGTTTGGCCTTGGTTCCCGAGAACCGCAAATATGATGGCTTGTTCTTCAATTTCCGGGCCAGCGGTAACATTACCGCAGCGTCGCTTGGCGGGCTGAGCTGGTTTGGTGTCTTGGACCTTAAGGCTGAGGAACACGCTACGCACGACCTGATCCGCGATCTGGAGATTTCAACTCAGGCTGAGGAAAAGACAGTCAACTTCCTTTCCGGAGGGAACCAGCAGAAGATTGTGATCGCGCGTTGGCTGTTCTCGGATTCGGAGATCCTGATCCTTGATGAACCCACACAAGGGATCGATATCGGCGCCAAGATCGCGGTCTACAAGTTGATAAACAAGCTGACCCGCGCGGGTAAATCCATCATCCTGATCAGTTCGGACCACGATGAGCTTTTGGCGATGAGCGATCGGATCGCCATCGTGCAGCACGGCACGATCACGCGCACCGTGGATGCTTCGGAACTGACCCATGATGACTTGGTTCGGGCCTCCGCCGACATCCCACATCTCAAGCCTGAGGAGGTTTTCGCATGAAGCGGATCTTTGACACTCAATTGATCGGACCCTTCGCGGCCATGGTGATCGTTGCCCTGATTGTCGCGCTCACAACAGAGCGATTTCTTAACCCGGGCAATCTTTCGAACCTTTCCTTGCAGGTCAGCATCGTGGCGCTCATTGCCATCGGTTCTACGATTGTGATTTTCGCGGCTGGAATCGATTTGAGTTCCGGTTCCATGGTCGCTTTGCTGACCATGATTCTTGCTCAAATGCTGAAGTTCCTCGGCATTCCACTTGTGCTGGCACTCCCGCTTATCCTTTTAGCGGGTGGATTGCTGGGACTCTTCATCGGCTTGATAACTGCTTACGGGCGCATACCTTCTTTCATCACAACGTTGGCGGCGCTGATCGCATTCCGTGGTCTCGCGCTGACCTTCAACAATGGCTCACCGATCTTTTCGCTCGATCCCGCGCTTGAGCCGATCTTTTACGGTAAGTTGTTTGGCATTCCGCTGCCCTTCTTCTATCTCGTTTTCTTCTATGCACTTGCGGCATTTACGATGAATTTCACAAAGCTGGGCCGCGAAATCTATGCCGTCGGCGGAAACCCGGCCGCCGCCGTTCTGACCGGCATCAACGTGCGTAAGGTACAGACAACAACGTTTGTTATTGCGGGGTTCATGACCGCCGTAGGCGCGATCCTGATGTCAGCACGCTTGAACTCCGGCTCCCCTAATTATGGGCAAACGCTTGAATTGCAGGCGATAGCCGCAGCTGTGGTCGGAGGTGCCAGTCTCGCTGGAGGGCGCGGCAACATCCTCGCCACGCTCATGGGAGCCATGACCATCGTGATTGTCCAGAACGGCCTTAACCTGAATGCAGCACCGTCATCTGTTCAGAATATCGTGCTGGGACTGATCATCCTTCTGGCCGTTGGCATCGACATGTGGCGGTCAGAGATTTCTGCCCTGATGGCGCGCATTTTCGGGCGCGCGTCGCCCGCTCAGACATCCAGTGTGAAAAAGGGAGCATGACATGGACCTTGGGCTGAAAGACAAGCTTGTTCTCGTCACCGGCTCTGGCTCTGGTATCGGGAAGGCGACTGCCAAAGTCTATTTGCAGGAAGGCGCACGTGTCATTGTCCACGGTCTGACGGAGACCGAAGTGAGTGTCTGCTTGGACGACCTTGCCAACTTGGGCGACGTCACAGGGATGGCGGCGGATTTGACGAACACGACTGACTCAACCGCGCTGGCAGAGTTCGCGAAGATGCAGGGTGATGTTGATGTCCTCGTTAACAATGTCGGCATCTTTTCGGTCAAACCATTCGAAGACCTGACTGATGATGACTGGATGCACTATTTTAACATCAACGTCCTGTCTGCAGTTCGGATGAGCCGGGTTTTCCTGCCTGCTATGCTGAAACGTGGCATTGGGTCGATCATCAACATGGCAAGCGAAGCGGCGGTAAAGCCTCTGCCTCAGATGGTGCACTACTCAGTCACGAAAACTGCCATGTTAGGTCTCACCCGTGGCATGGCAGAACTCACCAAGGGTACGCAGGTACGGGTTAACTCCGTCCTGCCCGGTCCGACATGGACCGAAGGAGTAGAGGCCTACTTCGATGGTCTTGCGGTTCAAAAAGGCGAACCGCTCGACACAATCGTGGACAACTATTTCAAATCGGACGAGCCGACCTCGTTGATCCAACGTTTCGTCCAACCGGACGAAGTCGCTCGCATGATCGTCACGATCTCGGCCAGCACCGCCTCCAATGGTTCTGCACACCGGATCGAAGGCGGCATTGTTCGCAACATTCTCTGACATTCAAAAACAGGAGCCACCCATGGTCGCACTTACATTCTCTCACATTGGCATCACGGTTCCGGATTTGGAAAAGGCCGTGGAATTTTATTCCAAGGCGTTCGATCTGTACGTGCTGATGGAGCCCACCGAAATTCTCCACGACGAAAGCGCTATCGGTCAGATGTGCGACGATGTCTTTGGCGAAGGCTGGGGCAAATTTCGCATCGCGCATCTGTCGATGGGCGACGGCGTTGGCATCGAGTTGTTCGAGTTTCCCAAAACCATCGAAGAAGAACGCCCGTTTGAATACTGGCGACGGGGTCTGTTTCACTTCTGCGTACAGGACGCAGATCTGGAAGGGCGGATCAAAATCATCGAAGAACTGGGCGGTCGCCAGCGCATGGAACAGGTGCGCAAGTATTACCCGGGCGAAAAGCCGTATCGCATGGTCTACATGGAAGACCCGTTTGGCAACATTTTCGAACTCTACAGCCACTCGTACGAGTTGACATATTCGGCGGGCGCCTATGTCTGATCAGCCGACATTCGTTCCACGGACGGATCGGCCGATAGTCGTGATCACCGATTACGACTTTGGCAATGTCGATGTGGAAACCGAGATTCTCGAAGCGGCCGGTGCCGAAGTCATCGCGCTTCAGGCTAAATCCGAAGAAGACCTTTTTGAGGTCGCGCCGCACTGCGCTGCGATGATGAACCAATATGCCAAAATCGGCCAGCAAACTATCACGCTGATGGAACGCTGTGAGGTGATCGCGCGCTATGGTGTTGGTGTCGATATTGTCGATGTCGGCACGGCCACCGAACGAGGCATTCTGGTGACCAATGTGCAAAACTACTGCACCGAAGAGGTCGCAGATCATGCGATCTCCCTATGGCTGACACTTGCCCGCAAACTGCCAGACTATGACCGCGCAACTCATGCGGGGATCTGGCAATGGCAAAGTGGGCAACCGGTATTTCGCTTGCGCGGACGCACAATGGGTGTCGTGTCGCTGGGCAAGATCGGACAGGCCATCGTGGCACGGGCGCGGGCCTTCGGCGTCAATGTCATTGCCTATGATCCCTTCCTGCCGGCAAATGTCGCCACGTCGCTGGGAGTGGAGTTGGTGTCCAAGGCCGATCTTCTGGCACGCTCCGACTATGTCCTGATGCAGGCGCCTATGACGCCTGAAACTCATCATTTTTTGTCGGATGCGGAGTTCGCTTCGATGAAGCCGGGCGCAATCCTGGTGAACACGGGTCGCGGCCCAACTGTGGACAACATGGCCCTCTACCGCGCTCTGACCAATGGCCACCTGGCCGCCGCCGGCCTCGATGACCCCGAAGAAGAACCGGCCAAGCGTGCCAATTGGAGCCCGGATGACAACCCGCTCTTCACGCTGCCCAACGTGCTCGTGACACCACACGCCGCCTACTACTCCGAAGAATCCATACGTGCCGCCCGGGTCACCGCAGCAACGCAGGTGGCCAAGGTGCTCACAGGGCAAAAGCCAGACTACACCGTCAATGCCGAGGCATTGGCCGCAACACCCGCATAACAGGAGACAAGAATGCCAGACGTTAGTAGTGACCTCAGGGTCTTCAATGACTTTGAACGAAACCCTGATCTGCTCAAGAAATTCGACAAGGTGCTTGAGGCCTATTCAGCAGCAGCCATCTTTGCCGATGTTCAGTACCGCACCGGTGTGATGGACAGCGCTATCAAACCCGCATTTCGCGCCAAGGTTACGGGCCAGGCCGTCACTGTGCAGCTTTCCAAAGGCGACCTCGTTGACCCTCTGAAAGCCTTGGAGATGGGCCAACCCGGCGACGTGATCGTTGTGGATGCGGGTGGCGACGTCAATACGTCGGTCTGCGGCGGACTCATGGGCGGGCTGGCGCAGAACCGGGGCATTCGCGGCATGATCGTAGATGGTACGGGACGCGATACGGACGAATTGGAAGACATCAACTGGCCCATCTGGACACGGGCGATCACCCCGCGCGGAACGCACACGATGTTTTCTGGGCGCAAGGATGAGCTTTCGATCAACGTGCCGATTGCCTGTGGTGGCGTGGTCGTAAACCCGGGGGACTTCATCGTGGCCGATTTGATGGGTGTGGTCGTGGTTCCACAGGAACTGGCCGAAGAAACCGTGCGCCTTGCCCAAGAACAGGCTGACCGCGAAGAAGAAACCCGCAAGTGGGTCGCCAAGGGAAAAACCGTCGAGGATCTTTTAAATGAATTCGGTCGTATCTGAACCAGCCCTTATCGGTGTCGATTGGGGAACGTCTTCTCTCCGTGCTTTTCTTATTGGTGCGGAGGGTGAGGTCATTGACGGTGTCTCTTCACCCGAAGGCATCATGCAGGTTTCTGGAAAGACCTTCGAGGCGGTCCTTGATCGTCTCATTGGTCCTTGGGTTGCTCAGATTGATCTGCCGATCCTTGCATCTGGCATGATAACCAGCCGGAACGGATGGGTTGAAACGCCCTATGCCGAAATGCCGCTTGGCGCTTGTGGTCTTGCGCGGGCTTTGGTGCCACATGATGCCGATAGCGGAGCCCGGATTCACTTTGTGACGGGGGCATCCATCGAGCACGCGGGCGGCCCGGACGTGATGCGCGGCGAGGAGACGCAGATTATTGGCGCGTCCGCGCTTGGCCTGAACGACGGTACTTTCGTAATGCCGGGCACGCACAGCAAATGGGTCCAGGTTGCGGATGGGCAGATCGTGGATTTCTCAACCTATATGACGGGCGAAATCTTCGCTGCTCTCAAGGGGCACACGATCCTTGGCACGTTGATGGAGGATCACGACTTCGACGTAGCTGCCTTTGAAACCGGCGTAGCTGCGGGCCTCGAAGGGGGTTCTAATCTATTGCACAATTTGTTTCACGTTCGGACCCTTCCACTCATGGGCAAAATCCCAAAGGTCGCTACGGCTGATTACTTGTCCGGCCTTCTGATAGGTGCGGAGGTTGCGGCTGCGACCCGCGCTGTCGAAAAAATCGGCACCGTCACCCTTGTGGGACGCAGCGACCTGTCAGACCGCTATGATATTGCCCTACGGGCCGCGGGGCTGGAAACCCGCCGAGCGCCGGATGATATCGTCGCCAAAGGGCATTTTCTGATTGCCCGCGCAGCGGGGCTTTTGGGATGATCGACCTCACCGCGGCGCTGGCCGAAAACCCACTGATTGCAATCTTGCGCGGGCTGGAACCAGAAAACGCGTTACCAGTTGCGGCTGAGCTGATTGAGGCCGCCATTCGTATCGTCGAAGTTCCGCTGAACTCTCCAGATCCGCTGGAGTCGATCGCTCGAATTGCCAAGCATTATGGCGCGCAAGCCGTCGTAGGGGCAGGCACAGTCCTGACCGCTGAGCAAGTCGATGAGGTTGCTGATGCAGGCGGGCGGATCATAGTCTCACCGAACATGAACCCGGATGTGGGGCGTGCCGCGGTTGCGCGGGATCTATATTGGTGCCCGGGCGTCGTGACCCCGTCCGAGGCCTTTGCCGCCTTGGATCTTGGTGCCTCTGTTCTAAAGTTCTTTCCAGCTGAGATGGTGCCGCCGACCGCTATCGCCGCCATGCGTGCGATTTTGCCTCAAGAGGCTGTCATTGCTGCGGTGGGGGGGATCACACCTGAAACAATGGCCGCGTACCAGGCAGCCGGGACAAACGGGTTCGGATTGGGATCGGCCCTGTTCAAGCCGGGCCGTGCATTGGATGATATTGGCGCACGTGCGCGTGCTTTCACCCAAGCACTGAAAGATCAAAGATGAAACAAGCCATTGTCACCGGAGGCACCCGAGGTATCGGCGCGGGTGTGGCGCGGTCGCTTGCCGATGCTGGTTGGTCCGTTATCGCCGCATCCGTGTCGGACTCCGAGCTGGATGCCTTTGCTCCTCAGGCCGGGATAACAACACAGCTTCTCGATGTGACAGATCAGGCTTCGGTCGATGCTGTGTTCGGCAACCTCAGGCGCCTCGACGCTTTAGTGAACTGCGCAGGGATTCTGCTCAGAGGTGAAGAATATGATATCGACGTCTTTGCCAGGGTTCTTGATGTAAACCTGACCGGGACGATGCGCTGCTGCCTCGCCGCGCAGCCGCTTTTGGTCAAGCAGGGTGGGGCAATCGTTAACACCGCGTCCATGCTCAGCACTTTTGGCGGCCCACTGGTCCCGGCCTATTCCGCCTCAAAAGGTGGAGTCGCACAACTTACCAAGGCACTGGCGGGTCGCTGGGCCGAAGACGGCGTCAGAGTAAATGCCATTGCACCGGGCTGGATCGAGACGGAAATGACCCAAGGTCTTCGGGACGACCCGGATCGAACCGAAGGTATCTTGGCGCGTACGCCTATGAAACGATGGGGTAAACCTGAAGAGGTTGGTGCGCTTGTACGCTGGCTTCTGAGTGAAGATGCCAGCTTTGTCACCGGGTCGGTTTATCCGGTCGACGGTGGCTATCTGGCAATGTGAGGAGAGGCCAATGAAAAACGACGACACTGCCCGAATGCCATATCAGTTGCCGTTCCCAACAGATGCACAGGAAGAGATTGTGATACCGAACGCGGTCTCCGAGGACGAAAGGCTCTGGGTGCCGCAGGCCGAAAACGTGTGGTTCCGACCCCTCTGCCTCAATCGGTCACAAGGCTATTGGATGAACCTGCTGAAGGTCCGAAAGGCTGGTGTCCTTTCGCGCCATCGTCACCCGCAACCTGTCCACGGCTTTGTTCTGAAAGGACGCTGGCACTACTTGGAACACGACTGGGTCGCCGAAGAGGGCGGCTATGTCTATGAACCACCGGGTGAAACACACACGCTGGTTGTTCCGGATGATGTCGAAGAGATGATCACCTATTTCCAGGTCAACGGTGTGATGTGCTATGTCGATCCGTGGGGCAAGGTGCAAGGCTACGAGGATGTGTTCACGAAGATCGATCTGTGTCGAAAGCACTTCGCTGAAGTTGGTCTTGGGGAGAACTACGTTGAACAATTCATCCGGTGATCGCCCGTGTTTTGCGCTTGTTGCGCATGACGCAAGAAAAGACGAGATCGTGGCCTGGGTTGGCCTTCAGCGGACCTGGCTATCAGGTGTTAGCATCGTATCAACAGGTACGACCGGCGGTCGTATCAAAGAAGCCTTTCCTGAATTGAATGTAACCTGTTTGAAAAGTGGCCCGCTTGGCGGTGACCAGCAGATTGGTGCAATGATCTGCGAAGAGAAGCTTGACGCTTTGATATTCTTCGTCGATCCGCTCTCGCCTATGCCGCATGATGTGGATGTAAAGGCGTTGACCCGTCTTGCCACAGTGTACGATCTGCCGATGGCGTGTTCACGATCAACGGCTGATCTAATCGTGAAGGGCCTGCGTGAGACCAACAGCAACGCGCAGTCCTAAAGCTCTCCGGTTCCGGCGGATTGCTCAGTCGCTGTTTAGAAGGAACCGGGCAAGGTGGTCAGGATTTTCAACGCCCAACTGACTCATATTGGCTGTCATGTCAGCTCGCAAAATGTGCACGAGGTGATCTATGCCCGGTGCACCAAAAGCCGCGACCGCATACTGAAATGCCCGCCCGACCATGACGAAATCGGCCCCTTTGGCCAAAGCGCGCATGATATCCAGGCCCCAGGCCACACCAGAATCGTATATGAGTGGGACATCCGGCCCGACCGTATCACGGATTTTTGGTAACTGGTCAATTACGGCAGGTCCAGCTTCGAATTGGCGGCCGGAATGATTTGAAACCCAAATGCAATCTACGCCCTCTGCCACCATTTTTTCAGCATCCTCCGACCGTAAAACGCCTTTGACGACAAGATGACCATCCCATTCGTCGCGCAATTCTCGCAGATATTGCCAATCGGGAATGCCCCGGATCAGAGCGCCCGCGTGCGTAAAGCTCTCGCGACCGCGTTGCGGCACATAGTCATCAAAGAACCGCATGCGCGGCATGATACCTTCAAGCATATGGGCAAGGCACCAAGCCGGCCGCGCGGCCATTTCAGCAAGCGTGTGCAAGTCGGCCTTGGGCGGGACGGTCAGGTTTGCACGTCTCTGGCGTTCGCGCCTGCTTTCTTCCGGGACATCGACAGTCATAATGAGTGTGTGAAAACCAGCGGCCTTGATCCGTGGCAGCATTGCCCGGCGCAATTCTGCAGAGTTCACTGGGTAGTGTTGAAACCATCCGTTTTGGCCGATGTAAGGGGCGACATCCTCCGGTGAGGCGACCGCGACGCTGGACAGTGAAAACGGGATGTTGTGCGCGACGGCTGCCTGCGCCAGCATCCGTTCCGCACCGGCCCACAACAATCCAGACATACCGACAGGTGCAATTCCAAACGGAAGATCGTACGTCTGCCCCAGCAGTGTCGTTTGGAGGTCCGCTTTGGTTCGTCCACACAGCACGCTGGGCATGAATCCGATAGCATCAAGCGCATCACGATTGACGCTTTTCCCCAGCTCTCTGCCTGTTGCGCTGTCGAGATACTCGAAGGCAAACTTCGGGATGCGTTTTTGCGCAGTTTTCCGAAGATCTTCTATCGACGGGTGGGATAGGTCCAAATCCATCCGGGTCCTCTGGTTTTGTTGTCTAACGTTTGAAACGCCTCAGCCGGTCACCAAAGGGATGGCAGGGCCAGGGAAATTGCGGGCACATAGGTGATGAACATCAACAGGATCAGCATGCCGGCAAAGAATGGCAGGATCGCCCGGCTGAGGCTTTCGATGGAGACCTTCGAAATGCTGCTGGCCACGAACAGGTTTACGCCCAAAGGTGGTGTGCAGAATCCGATGGCCAGATTGACCGTCAGAATGACGCCAAAGACGATAGGATCGACACCCAGCGCGGTTGCAACCGGCAGCAGGATCGGTGTCATGATGATGATCGACGAAATCGTCTCCATGAACATGCCGATCACCAACAAAAGCAGATTGATCAACAACAGAATGATGATCGGATTGTCGGACAGGCTGGTGATCGTTGTGGCGAGTTCTGTCGGGATTCTTGCAAGCGTTATCAGTCTGCCAAAGGCGGTCGCCATGATCACCAATATCAGAATGGTGCCGCTGGTCTTTGCACTGCCCGCCAAGACCTCTGGCAGGTCCTTCGGGGTGATGTCTCCATAGACGAAGATGCCAATGAAGGCGGCATAAACCACAGCCACGGCACCGGCTTCGGTAGGGGTGAAGATACCGCTGTAGATGCCCCCAAGGATAATTACTGGCACCAGAAGCGCCCAGATCGAAGACCGGAAACTCTGCCAGACGCCCGGGCCTGAGAACGTGGTTGTCGATTGTTGAACAACCGTGTCCTTTCGCAGTAGAACGCGGGCGACCAACATGAACATGAGGGCAAAGAGGATACCAGGAACAACACCCGCCAGGAACAGCTTGCCAATCGAAACTTCGGCAGTAACACCGTAGATGATGAAGGGGATACTTGGCGGGATCATCACGCCGATCATCCCCGAAGACGCCGTCAATGCGCCGCTGAATTTGCGCGTATAGCCGACCTTTTCCATCTCGGGGATCATGTTCGATCCGATGGCGGCTACGGTTGCAGGAGACGAGCCGGATATCGCGGCAAAGAACACGCAGGCGAGCACGTTCACATAAGCCAGCCCACCCCGGATATGTCCGATCAGTGCATTGGCGAACCCAACCAGACGGCGCGACATCCCACCGTGCTGCATCAAGTCACCCGCGAGGATGAACAAGGGAACAGCGATCAGCGGAAACGAGTCCGCACCTGTTACCACTGAGCGCGCCAGAAGAACCATCGGTGGCGTGCCATCCACGAATACCATCACGATCATGGTCGCAAGGCCCAGACAGATGCCAATCGGCACGCTGAAGAGCAGAAGGGCAAAAAGTGTCAGGAAAAGCGTTGTTGCAAGCATGCCGGGCTCCTCACGCTTTGGTCCCTGCGATCAGGCGCAGGGTTCGGATCAGATGTTGAGTGACGCGGATCGCGGACAGGCCCGCACCAACCGGCGCAGAGGCATAAAGGATTGGGATTGGCAGCCCCAGAACAACCGAGGTCTGGCTGGCCACAAAGGGCTGCCGGATCAACTTGATGCATTCAATTGTCAGAACGATCAGAAACCCAAGAACCAGAAGCGCGATCGCGACATCCGTATAAAGCCTCGCCCGCTCGCTGAGGACATCACGCAGGACTGTAATGCGCACATGATCGCCGGTGTGGAAGGCATAGCTGACACCAAGCCAGACAAACCAGACGAATAGCCAAAGCGTTAGCTCTTCACCCCATGAAAGAGAGGCATTCATGATATAGCGCATGAACACATTACCGAAAATCAACACGACAATCGCGGCCAGGAGCGCACTGGCCAGGACTTTTTCGGCATTCATATCGATCCATTTGATAGCCGACATCGTTCACCTCCCCTTGAACGAAAGGGGCACCCGATCCCGTATGGCACGGATGCCCGGATTGACAGAGTATTGCGTGGGTCAGCTTCCGCTTGCTGCGGATACCGCCTCGACCCAAGCGTCGTAGGCTTCTGCGCCAACTTCATCGCGATACTTCAGGCGAACGCTTTCGGTTTTGTCGGCGAAAGCCTGTCTCTGCTCTGCAGTCAGTTCCAGAACCTCGACACCAGCGGCACGGATCTGTTCCAGTTGTTCCGCATCTTCGCTGGCGACCAGTTCGGCCTGATAATCACGTGCGGCGGCCATCGAGTCCCGGACCAGTTGCTGATGCTCGGCGGGCAGCGAGTCAAAGAATGGTTTGGAGATGACCGGCATATAGACCGCAAAGACATGACCCGTGGTCGATAGGTACTTCTGCACCTCGTAGAAACGCTGTGAGGTAATGATCGCCAGCGGGTTTTCCTGCCCGTCGATCACGCCTTGCTGAAGGGCAGAGTAAACCTCGCCGAAGTTCATCGGTGTCGGGTTAGCGCCGAGTGTCTCGAATGTTGCCACATGCGCCGGAACCTTCATCGTGCGCAGCTTGACGCCTTCAAGGTCTTCGGGTGTTTCAACCGGGCGGACATTGTTGGTCACATTGCGAACGCCCAATTCAAGCCAACCAAGACCGACGAGCCCCTGATTTTCGACCCGTCCGAGCATTCCGTCTCCGGCCTCACCATCCAGAACATCAAAGGCGATGTCTTTGGAGGCATACATATAGGGAAGCTCGATCACCGCAAATGCCGGATCCCAACCTGCGAAGAACGAAGACGGGGGAATGGCCATTTCAAGAACGCCGGTTTGAACACCTTCGATCATCTCGCGATCCGGGCCCATCTGCGAGGATGGAAAGATCTGGACATCGATCTCGCCATTCGAACCGGTCTCAACCAGTTCTTCGAACTTCAGGAGCGCACGATGCATGTGGAATGCTTCGGCGGCACCGTGCCCAACTTTGATAACTGTTTCGGCCGAGGCCGCGAAGGCAAGTCCGGTCGACATGGCGACGGCAAGCGCGAATGTGGATTTGTTGAACAAGGTTTCCTCCCATAATTTGTTCAGGCTTTTTACGATCTTTCATCTGACATATCAGATACAATATATAAATCAATGCTGGACGTGATACCCTGAAACAGTAGAGTGGTCAGATACCTTAGATGCGGCAGGGAAAATGCAACTTAAGCGACCGGATTCATTGAGTAAAATTGCGGAGGCGGAAATCCGGAGAAACATCGTTCAGGGTGTCTTTGGGTTGGGCGAGTCGCTGCAGGAAGCCAAACTTTCAACGGCCATGGGCATCAGTAAGACACCGATTCGCGAGGCCCTTGCTGCGTTAAACCTTCAGGGTCTTGTGCAGATCGTTCCGCGGCGCGGAGCATTTGTTTTCACTCTGTCTCACGAGGATGTCGTGCAACTCTGTAGATATCGGTTGATCCTCGAAACAGCGGCTATGGATCAGGCGCTTGTTGAAAACCCTTCTGCCTTGCTTGATGAACTTACGGATTTAGTTTCCGAGATGGCTGACGCGCGGAAGACGGATGATTTCGAACGCTATCTCGAGTTGGACGCAGCTTTTCACGACGCATTTTTCAGACATTGTGGCAACAGCTACCTGCGGGACGGATATCAGAAAGTCAGTGATATCGTCCGCACAATGCGCACGTATTTATCAAAGCGCCCGGATCGCACTGCCAAATCTTTGAAAGAACATGATGCAATCACTGCGCATCTGCGTGAGGGCAAAGTGAAAGCCGCAAAGAACATCTTGAGCCGCCAAATCACGCGTGGAGAACGCTCTTACTCGGATCTGGCTGGCAACGAGCTGCCGTCAGAGAACAAGCGGTAAGATTCCAGTTTGCCAACTACCCGTTCATTGCGCGCCCAAATAACGCTGCGCTTGGACTGAATGGCCGAATTGTCTTCCACCAAGCGGCGTGATCTTTCGCGCGATTGCATCAAAACCGCCGCTGCATGCGTACGCACAAAATGGTACTTCCGAGTTGGGCTCGGACCTGCCATGCGGTCGTGCGGCGAGATGCTCGGTTTCAAACCATTCTGAACGTCCGCTATCACTGTCTTGGCACCATCTCATCGCACTGGCGGCGAATAGCCAGAATCCGCCCTTCAAGTCGGAAAGCTGGAATAACACCATACGCTCAAAGGTGGGCTTTAAGGTGGATAGAAATACAGATACCCGCCTTAAGTGATTGAAAAATATAATAATATTATGGATATTTGGTGCCCAGGAGAGGACTCGAACCTCCACGTCCATACGGACACTAGCACCTGAAGCTAGCGCGTCTACCAATTCCGCCACCTGGGCAGGTGTCGTGGAGGGGCGTTTAAGCCTACTGGCGGAAGGCGTCAACCGGATTCGGAAAGTTTTTTGAAAGTTTTTTGACCACTGCTTTCAACCGTCTGTGCCGCGTTGCTTTTTCGTGGCTGCGCGGCGTTATTGCGCCTTGTTTGAAAGGGCATTGGGCGGTAGATCGGATCAGGACCCAATAGCAGGAGCCCTCAAATGTCCAAACTGGTCACGATTTATGGCGGATCCGGATTTGTCGGCCGATATATTGCGCGACGTCTGGCGAATGATGGCTGGCGCGTTCGGGTTGCGGTGCGCCGTCCGAACGAAGCGATGTTTGTTAGACCCTACGGTGCGGTGGGGCAGGTCGAACCTGTCCTGTGTAACATCCGCGATGACGCTTCGGTTGCTTTGGCGATGCGGGGGGCTGATGCGGTGGTGAACTGTGTTGGTGTGTTGAACGAGATTGGCCGGAATGAATTCGATACCGTTCAAACCGAAGGGGCTGAACGCGTTGCGCGTCTAGCAGCCGCTGAAGGTGTAACCCGTATGGTCCATATCTCGGCCATTGGTGCTGATGCCGAGGCGGGGAGCGAATATTCTCGTACCAAAGCGCAGGGCGAGGCCGGTGTTCTGGCGCATATGCAGGGTGCAATGATCCTGCGCCCTTCGGTGATTTTCGGAACCGAGGATCAGTTCTTCAACCGTTTCGCTGCGATGACCCGGATGGGGCCATTCCTGCCGCTGGTCGGGGCCCAGACGCAATTTCAGCCGGTCTATGTGGATGATGTCGCCAAGGCTGCGGTGCAGGGCGTGCTGGGGCAGGCCAGCGGGGGTGTCTACGAATTGGGCGGACCCGAAGTGAAAACCTTCCGTGCGTTGATGCTGCAGATGCTGGATGTGATCAACCGCCATCGGATTGTCCTTGGGATTCCCTTTTGGGTGGCCCGGATCATGGCGGGAATGCTGGACATAATGAAATTTGCGAGCTTTCAGTTGTTTCCGAACAATATCCTGACGCGTGATCAGCTCAAGAATCTGCGTCACGACAATGTTGTCTCAGATAGCGCGCTTGGCTTTGCCGATCTGGGGATCGAGCCGGCGACGCTGGATTCGGTCCTGCCGGATTATCTGTGGAAGTTCCGCCCCTCGGGTCAGTATGATGACATACAGAACTCGGCCAGCAATATGCGGACCTGATCAGCTGTAGGCGATGACCAGAAGGATTGCGCCCACTACTACGCGGTAGATCACGTATGGCGTAAAGCTGACGCTGCGCAACAGGCGCATCATTAGCGACAAGGCAAGCAGCGCGGACAGAAACGCAAAGAACGCAGCAACAGCACTGTCGAACGCCAGTTGGGCATTTGCCTGGCGGATGACCTCTGTGGACAGCAGCGCTCCGGATGCCAGAATCGTGGGTATGGACATCAACATCGCGATGCGTGCACCGTCTTCGCGGCTGTATCCAAGCTGGCGCGCCCCGGTGATCGTGATCCCGGACCGGGATGTTCCGGGGATCAGCGCCAGAACTTGCCACAGGCCCATGATCATCGCATCGCGCAGGCCCCAGTCAGAGGTTTCTTTGCTTTGCGGCCCTTTCTGGTCCATCCAGTAGAGCAATATGCCGAACCCCAGCATCGTCCAGCCGATGACCGTCATTGAGCGCAGAGACTGGCTGAGCCCGGTTTTGAACAGGATCGCTCCGACTATGACGGTTGGGATCGTGGCCAGAATCAGCCCCAGGGCCAATCGGGCTTGTGGTGTATCGGTGCGCCCCAAAAGAGCCTGCGGCAGTCCGGAAATCGCCATTTTCACATCAGACCAGAAATACAGAATTACGGCGCCCAGAGTGCCCACATGCACAGCGACATCGATGGCCAACCCCTGATCGTCCATACCGGTCAGGCTGGGTAAAAGTATCAGATGACCCGAAGATGAGATCGGCAGAAATTCGGTAATTCCCTGAATGACTGCTGCAAGAATCAACTGAAAAAGACTCATTTACCTGCCCGTGCTGCCGCCACGTGTTCTTTGTGATCCCTGCGTATAAGCGCGGTAAGGAAAAGAAAAGGATGCAAATAGGTCCGAATCGGAACTAATATCCTGTATTTCTCACTGGTCATCGGTGGAATCCAGCAAAGTTTTTGAAAAAAGGTCAGCACACTTGACTTTTAATCCCCCTACGCATCTTTTAAAGAGGCGCGACCAAGCCAATTCATGGAGTCTGACCCGTGGCCAAGCAACCGATGCTGAAATTTGTGCAGATCGACCGAGTAATGCCGGAAAAACGGGCCGCAGATGCCCGTACGGAAGACTTTGACGAAATCTATGCCGAATTCGCTGCTGCCAAAGCTGAAGAACAGGCCAGCCGCTGCAGCCAATGCGGTGTGCCTTATTGTCAGTCGCATTGCCCGCTGCACAACAACATCCCCGACTGGCTGAACTTGACCGCAACGGGCCGTCTGGAAGAGGCCTATCACACCAGTCAGGCCACCAACACCTTCCCCGAGATTTGTGGGCGCATTTGCCCACAGGACCGCCTGTGCGAAGGGAATTGCGTGATCGAACAATCTGGGCACGGCACTGTTACCATTGGCTCGATCGAGAAATATATCACCGACACAGCCTGGGAAAAGGGGTGGGTCAAGCCGGTCGTACCGGGTGCTGAGCGCCGCGAAAGCGTCGGCATCATCGGCGGCGGCCCTGGTGGACTGGCAGCGGCGGACATGCTGCGCCGTGCGGGTATTCAGGTCTCCGTGTATGATCGCCATGACCGGGCAGGCGGACTGCTGATGTATGGAATTCCGGGCTTTAAGCTGGAAAAAGACGTTGTTCAGCGCCGCAATGACCTGTTGGCTGATGGCGGGGTTGAGTTTGTTCTGAATTGCGACGTGGACGCCGCCAAATTCGCGGAAATCCGTTCCAAACATGATGCGATTATCATCGCAACCGGCGTTTACAAGTCGCGCGACCTGTCCATGCCTGGCAGCGGTTTGACGGGTATTGAAAAGGCCATCGACTTCCTGACAGCCTCGAACCGCAAAAGCTTTGGCGATGAGGTCGAAGATTTCGACAATGGCCGTTTGAATGCCGAAGGCAAAAAAGTTGTCGTGATCGGTGGCGGTGATACCGCGATGGATTGCGTGCGGACTTCGATCCGTCAGGGTGCGACCTCGGTCAAATGCCTGTATCGACGCGACCGCGCGAACATGCCCGGATCGCAGCGCGAAACGCAGAATGCCGAGGAAGAAGGCGTCGTATTCGAATGGCTAAGCGCACCAAAGGGCTTTACCGGCGATGATCAGGTTTCCGGCGTTATGGTCCAGAAGATGCGTCTGGGTCAGCCCGATGCCACCGGCCGTCAGGCCCCCGAGTTGATCGAAGGCGCGGACTATGTCGAAGACGCTGATCTGGTGATCAAGGCGCTGGGGTTCGAGCCCGAAGACCTGCCCACCCTGTTTGGCCAGCCTGACCTGCCCGTGACTCGCTGGGGCACTGTAAAAGCAGCGTTCGAGACCGGCGAGACCGAGATGGACGGGGTTTATGCCATCGGTGACATCGTGCGCGGTGCCTCGCTGGTGGTCTGGGCGATCCGCGATGGGCGCGACTGCGCCGACGCGATCCTTGACCGTTTCAACAACACGGCTGCGGTTGCAGCCGAATAAGCCCCGCGACAGGAGGGACAGAGATGCCCGAATTGCAAGGCCAATGTATGTGCGGCGCGGTCACAGTGACTGCCACCCCGGCGAAAGATTCGTTGGGCGCGTGCCATTGCGACCAGTGTCGCCGCTGGACCAGCTCGATGCTGATAACGTTTCCCGCGCAAGAGGGGTATGCGGCCCTTGGGCCGGTTAAGACCTTTACGTCCTCGGATTGGGCGGAACGTGCATTTTGCGCCGATTGCGGATCGGCCCTGTGGTACCGGATCACGCTGCCGGGTGAAATGCACGGGCATACCCAAATGGCAGCAGGCCTGTTCGACGACACGGACAATCCGCTGCAACTGGAACTTTATATCGACAAAAAGCCTGACGGGTACGCGTTCGCAGGCGAGCGTCGGCAGATGACCAAAGCTGAGGTCGAAGCCATGTACGGCCTGCCGGAAGAAGGAGACAGCCAATGACCAAATATGATGCCGATTGGGTGCGGGCCGAAGAAGCCAAACGTCAGTTCATGGCCGAAAACGGTCTCTATTCCGAGGAAGAAGAGCATTCGTCCTGCGGTGTGGGTCTTGTGGTCTCAGTCGATGGCAAGCCGTCACGCAAGGTTGTGGATGCTGGCATCGCCGCGCTCAAGGCGATCTGGCACCGCGGCGCGGTAGATGCGGATGGCAAGACCGGCGACGGCGCGGGTATCCATGTGCAGATCCCGGTTCCTTTCTTCTATGACCAGATCCGTCGCACCGGGCACGAGCCCAAATTGGATCAGCTGATCGCGGTTGGTCAGGTCTTTCTGCCCCGCACCGATTTCGGTGCGCAGGAACAGTGCCGGACCATCGTGGAATCCGAAGTGCTGCGCATGGGTTATTATATCTATGGCTGGCGCCACGTTCCGGTTGATGTCACCTGTCTCGGCGAAAAGGCCAACGCGACCCGGCCCGAGATTGAGCAGATCCTGATCTCGAATTCCAAAGGCGTGGACGAAGAGACATTCGAGCGTGAACTTTATGTCATCCGTCGCCGCATTGAAAAGGCTGCCGCAGCGGCCGGGATTTCCGGGCTGTATCTGGCGTCACTGTCCTGCCGGTCAATCATCTACAAGGGCATGATGCTGGCCGAGCAGGTTGCGGTTTTCTACCCCGATCTGATGGATGAACGATTCGAATCCGCCTTTGCCATCTATCACCAGCGCTATTCGACCAACACCTTCCCGCAATGGTGGCTCGCCCAGCCCTTCCGCATGCTGGCCCATAACGGTGAGATCAACACTCTCAGGGGCAACGTCAACTGGATGAAAAGCCATGAAATCCGCATGGCCAGCGGCACCTTTGGCGATTACGCCGAGGATATCAAACCGATCATCGCTGGTGGATCGTCGGATTCTGCCGCATTAGACTCTGTATTCGAAGTTCTTGTACGCGCAGGCCGCTCGGCCCCGATGGCGAAAACCATGCTGGTGCCCGAAAGCTGGTCCAAGCAAGCTGTGGAACTGCCGCAGGCCTGGCGCGACATGTATTCTTACTGCAACTCGGTGATGGAACCCTGGGATGGCCCTGCCGCGTTGGCCATGACCGATGGCCGCTGGGTCTGTGCCGGTCTTGACCGGAATGGATTGCGTCCGATGCGTTATGTGGTCACTGGAGATGGTCTTGTAATTGCAGGCTCCGAGGCCGGGATGGTCCCGATTGATGAGGCCAGCGTGACCGAAAAAGGCGCGTTGGGCCCGGGCCAAATGCTGGCTGTGGATATGAAAAAGGGCAAGCTGTATCGCGATACGCAGATCAAGAACAAGCTGGCCCGCGCACTGCCATTCGGCGATTGGGTCGGCAAGATCAACGATTTGGACGAGTCTCTGGCTGGAATCACCGAAGCGCCGATCTATGCGGGCGAGGAGCTGCGCAAGCGTCAGATCGCCGCCGGATATTCGATCGAGGAACTGGAGCAGATTCTGGCGCCAATGGCCGAAGATGGAAAAGAGGCACTGGCTTCGATGGGGGATGACACGCCATCCGCTGTTCTGTCGAAACAGTACCGTCCGCTCAGCCATTTCTTCCGCCAGAACTTCAGCCAGGTGACCAACCCTCCCATCGACTCGTTGCGCGAATATCGTGTGATGTCGCTGAAAACCCGGTTCGGAAACCTGAAAAACGTGCTGGATGAAGACAGCAGCCAAACCGAAATTATTGTGCTGGAAAGCCCGTTTGTGGGCAATGCCCAATGGGAAGCACTGGCTGAAAACTTCAATGCTCCATTAGCAGAAATCGACTGTAGCTTTGAAGCCGGACAAGGGGCGCTGGGCGCAGCTTTGGCCCGTATTAGAGCCGAAGCCGAAGAGGCCGTGCGCTCGGGCGCGGGGCATTTGGTGTTGTCCGACATGAATTCAGGTCAGGGTCGCGTAGCGATGCCGATGATCCTGGCAACAAGCGCGGTGCATTCGCATCTGACCCGCAAGGGTCTGCGCACCTTCTGCTCGCTGAACGTGCGGTCGGCGGAATGCGTTGATCCGCATTACTTCGCCGTTCTGATCGGGTGCGGGGCCACTGTGGTCAACGCCTATCTGGCCGAAGATTCTCTGGCCGATCGTATTGATCGCGGGTTGCTGGATGGCAGCCTGACCGAAAATGTCGCGCGGTACCGCGAGGCGATTGACCAGGGCTTGCTGAAAATCATGGCCAAGATGGGGATTTCGGTGATCTCATCCTATCGTGGCGGATTGAACTTTGAGGCTGTGGGCCTCAGCCGTGCCATGGTCGCCGAGTTTTTTCCCGGTATGACCAGCCGGATTTCCGGCATCGGTGTTACCGGCATTCAATCCAAGGCCGAAGAGATCCATACCAAGGGCTGGGAAAGCGGTCTGGATGTTCTGCCGATCGGTGGTTTCTATAAGGCGCGGAAGTCGGGCGAGACCCATGCGTGGGAAGCGACCTCGATGCATATGCTGCAGATGGCCTGCAACAAAGCGTCGTATGAGCTGTGGAAGCAGTATTCGGCCAAGATGCAATCGAACCCGCCGATCCATCTGCGCGACCTGATGGATTTCAAACCGCTGAGCAAGCCGATCCCGATTGAAGAGGTGGAATCTATCACCTCGATCCGCAAACGGTTCGTGACGCCGGGCATGTCGCTGGGGGCGCTGTCGCCCGAGGCGCACAAGACGCTGAACGTTGCGATGAACCGGATCGGGGCGAAATCCGACAGCGGCGAGGGCGGCGAAGATCCGGCGCATTTCGTGCCGGAACCCAATGGTGACAACCCCTCGGCCAAGATCAAACAGGTGGCTTCGGGCCGGTTCGGTGTAACCGCCGAATACCTGAACCAGTGCGAAGAGCTGGAAATCAAGGTTGCCCAGGGTGCCAAACCCGGTGAGGGCGGGCAGTTGCCTGGCATGAAGGTCACCGACCTGATTGCGCGCCTGCGCCATTCGACCAAGGGTGTAACACTGATCTCACCGCCGCCGCACCACGATATCTATTCGATCGAGGATCTGGCGCAGTTGATCTATGATCTGAAACAGATCAACCCGCGCTGTAAGGTGACGGTCAAGCTGGTGGCGTCCTCGGGTGTTGGCACGATTGCTGCAGGTGTAGCCAAGGCAAAAGCGGACATTATCCTTATTTCGGGTCACAATGGCGGCACCGGCGCGTCGCCTGCGACATCCATCAAATATGCTGGTCTGCCGTGGGAGATGGGCCTGACCGAGGCGCATCAGGTTCTGGCGATGAACAACCTGCGGGATCGCGTGACCCTGCGAACCGATGGCGGCTTGCGTACCGGTCGTGACATCGTCATGGCCGCGATGATGGGGGCCGAGGAATACGGTATAGGCACTGCCGCCCTTATCGCGATGGGCTGTATCATGGTGCGTCAGTGCCAGTCCAACACTTGCCCAGTTGGCGTGTGTACTCAGGACGAAAGCCTGCGCGCCAAATTCACCGGTAATGCCGATAAGGTCGTCAACCTGATCACCTTCTACGCGCAAGAAGTGCGCGAGCTGCTGGCCAGCCTGGGTGCGCGCTCGATTGACGAGATCATCGGTCGGGCAGATCTGCTAGCGCAGGTCAGCCGAGGGTCGGCGCATCTGGATGATCTGGACCTCAACCCGCTGCTGATCACCGTCGATGGTGCCCATAACATCGTCTATAATCGCGACAGAGACCGGAACGCGGTGCCCGATACGCTGGATGCGGAAATCGTGCGCGATGCCGCCCGGTTCCTGAAAGACGGCGAGAAAATGCAGCTGTCTTACGCAGTGCAAAACACGCACCGAACCGTTGGGACGCGGGTTTCCAGCCATATCGTGCAAAATTTCGGGATGCGGAACACGTTCCAGTCGGATCACCTGCACGTGAAGCTGCAGGGCTCTGCCGGTCAGTCGCTGGGAGCGTTTGCAGCGCCGGGACTCAAGCTTGAAGTTTCGGGTGATGCCAATGACTATGTCGGAAAGGGCTTGTCTGGTGGTATGATTGTTGTGCGTCCACCGCAGGTCAGCCCGCTGAAGGCGGATGACAACACCATCATTGGCAACACAGTTCTGTATGGGGCCACGGACGGGTATCTGTTTGCAGCAGGCCGCGCCGGAGAACGGTTCGCGGTGCGCAATTCAGGCGCCAAGGTGGTGATCGAAGGCTGCGGCTCGAACGGGTGCGAATACATGACCGGCGGGGTCGCCGTGATCCTGGGCAGTATCGGCGCCAATTTCGGAGCGGGCATGACAGGCGGCATGGCTTATCTGTACGACCCCGACGGCAAGGCGCAGGCGCTGATGAATATGGAAACGCTGGTGACATGCCCCGTGACCATTGGCCATTGGGAAGATCAGCTGAAATCGCTGATCGAAACCCATCAGGCCGAAACCATTAGCCGCAAGGCTGCGGATATCCTGCAGCATTGGGAGGTCGAGAAGGCGAACTTTATCCAGGTCTGCCCGAAAGAGATGCTGAACAAGCTCAGCCATCCGTTGGCGGTCGAGGCAACAGCTGTTCCTGCAGAGTAATCTGAGGACCAATGAAAATGGCAACCCCGCGTGTCTTTTAAACCACGTGGGGTTTTCTTTTATTGGTCCTAGGTGGTCGTTTGCTTGTCGAAACGGGCCCAATAAGCCTAGATTTCGTCACTTTTTGTTCGGAAGTTGCGGTTAGGCTGCTTTGCAGTCGTGCGAACGCGTAGGAGTCTGTTAGATGCCAACCACCTATCTTGATCAGTTTTATTCGTTTGACCCCGCGAATCCGCCACCGGGCGGTACATCGGTAGTTGTTGATAAATTCAACCTCACCGATGTGGATGACGATGGCGAGATCGACGCGCCCAGCGGGGATACGGTAAACGGCCAGGATGTTACTTCGTCGTGGCCGGGTGATGTTGTTACGATTAACGTGACAGGCGTTGGCAATGTCACCTATACCGGCACGACCTTCTATCTTGCTGACGGAACCCGTGTCTTTACACCAACAGACGGGCAGGTTCTGCAACCGGGCACGTTTGTCTCATCAACATTTGTCAACACGCAGGGGCCGCTAGATGTTGGCAATCTTGGCCCGCCCTGTTTCACCCCCGGAACGCTGATCGAAACGCCTGACGGCGCTTGCTCAGTCGAAGATCTGAAGCCCGGCGATATGGTCATCACATCGGACAACGGTGCGCAGCCGCTGCTTTGGATGGGGCGGACCACGGTTGAGGCCGAAGGCAAGCTGGCGCCCATTCGGTTTGAGGCTGGCGTGCTGGGGCTGGAACAGCCTTTGATCGTATCGCCACAGCACCGGATGCTGGTCTCGGACTGGCGGGCGCCGTATTTGTTCGGCCATACCGAAGTGCTGATCGCAGCGCATTGCCTGGTCAACGGGGATTCTGTTACGCGTGTTGAGGGTGGTCAGATCGACTATATTCATCTTCTCTTTTCGCGCCATGAGATCGTCATTGCAAATGGGGCCAAAAGCGAAAGTTATTACCCGGGGCACGCGCTCTCTCAGTCTGACGCCGAAACAAAGGCTGAAGTTCTGGCCCTGTTTCCCGAATTGCAGACCCGCGACGCGGTCCTGCCAGAAACCGCCCGTCCCGTGATACGCCCGCGCGAGGCGCGCGCTTTGGCGATTTAATCCGTTCCAAACATCGTCGCCGCGTCGTATAGCAACAATATGGCAAAGAAAGCAGCGCGCAAATCGAGCAGTAAGAAAAGCAAGGCGTCGAAGGCAAAGAACCAGACACAATCGCGGATTCGCCGCTGGGTGACCCGCGCAGTATTGGGTCTGGTTGCGTTTGTTGTGGCGCTTGTGGTGCTTTTTTCTGTGGTGAATCCCCCGGTAACCCATACGATCTGGTCTGAATGGCGGCGGCTGGGCAAAGTTCAGCGCGATTGGGTGCCGATTGAACAGATCTCGCCCGTCATGGCGCGATCCGTGGTGGCGGCAGAGGATGCCAATTTCTGCCTGCACTGGGGGTTTGATGTCGATGCCATTCGCGATGCTTTGGAGGAAGGCGGTACACGTGGCGCCTCAACCATCACGCAGCAAGTGGTGAAGAATGTGTTCCTGTGGCAGGGACGCAGTTGGGTGCGTAAGGCGCTTGAGACATCTCTTACCCCTGTGGTCGAGATTTTCTGGAGCAAGCAGCGCATTCTCGAGGTCTATTTGAACGTGGCCGAGACTGGCGAAGGTGTGTTTGGCGTTGAGGCCGCAGCCCAGCGCAACTTCAATGTGACCGCGGCCCAGCTGTCGCCAGTTCAGGCCGCACGTATTGCCGCAATCCTGCCTTCTCCCAAAAACAGGTCCGTTCGGGATCCGTCGGTCCGCACACGCAGACGGGCTGCCTCGATCCTCGATGGGGCGGCCACCATTCGCGCAGATGGTCGCGCGGATTGTTTCGAGGATTGAAACCCAAGGCCCTGCAAGGCTAAAGCTTGAGTGTATTCACTGGTTCGATTGGAAGCCCATGGCGCGTTTGTTTCATGTTCCCTTGTCCCCCTTCTGCCGCAAGGTGCGCCTGTCACTGGCGGAAAAGAAGATTGAGGTTGAGCTGGTCGAGGAGAAATACTGGGAGAAAGACCCGGATTTCCTGCGGCGCAACCCGGCCGGAAAAGTCCCGGTTCTTCGTCTGGACGGAAAGATCATGTCCGAAAGCAACGCGATTTGCGAATATATCGAAGAAACCCGGCCCGATCCTGCGCTGATGCCCCAAACGCCGGAGGCACGATACGAAGTGCGTCGGCTGGTGGCCTGGTTTGATGACAAGTTCCATCACGAGGTGACATCCAAACTGGTTTATGAGCGTGTGAACAAGAAGGTCACCGGGCAAGGTTATCCTGACAGTAAGAATGTCAAACAAGGCGCCAAGGCCATAAAGTATCACCTGGATTACATGGCCTGGTTGCTGGATCACCGCCGCTGGTTGGCTGGGGATCAGATGACATTGGCCGATTTTGCTGCTGCGGCGCATTTATCTGCGCTGGATTATATCTCGGACGTGGATTGGAACCGGTCGCAGGCGGTTAAGGACTGGTATGCCAAGATCAAATCCCGACCTGCGTTCCGGTCAATTCTTGCAGATCAGGTTCCGGGGTTCCGCCCGCCAGCCCATTACGCAGATCTGGATTTCTGATAGGGTCGCACAAGGGGGGGCTGTCTGCCCCCCATCGCGCCTCGGGGCGCGATTCCCCCCGAAGGTATTTAGGGCCAGATGAAGAGCGGATCGGGTTTAAAGGATAGGCTGGTGGCACAGGCGCTGAGCGAGGGCTTTGTGTCTTGTCGCATTTGTCGCCCGTGGGATGTCCCCGAAGTGCCGGCCCAGCTGGAAGCGTTCCTGCAGGCCGAATATCACGGGCAAATGGGATGGATGGCCGAGCGGACCCATTGGCGAGGCGATCCGGCAGCGCTCTGGCCCGAGGCGAAATCGGTGATCATGTTGGCAGAAAGCTATGCGCCCGAACATGATCCAACCGAGATTCTGGACCACCCCGAGAAGGGGGCGATCTCAGTCTATGCGCAGAACAAGGACTATCACGACCTGGTCAAGAAGCGGCTCAAAAGGTTAGCCCGCTGGTTGATAGCCGAGGCTGGTGGCGAGGTGAAGGTCTTTGTCGATACCGCCCCGGTTCCGGAAAAGGCCTTGGGTCATGCTGCGGGGTTGGGATGGCAGGGTAAGCACACCAATCTTGTAAGTCGCGATTGGGGAAATTGGGCCTTTATAGGGTCTGTTTTTACAACTCTGGACCTACCTTCGGATCAAGCAGAGGTGGATCACTGTGGATCCTGCCGGGCCTGTTTGGCCGCCTGTCCGACAGACGCATTCCCGGCGCCTTATCAGTTGGACGCGCGGCGCTGCATTTCTTACCTGACAATCGAACACAAGGGTCCGGTTGATGAAGACCTGCGCGCGAAACTCGGCAATCGGATCTATGGTTGCGATGATTGCCTTGCCGCCTGCCCCTGGAACAAATTCGCAGTCACGGCCAGTGACATGCGCTATGCAGCGCGTGAGGATCTGAAGGCTCCTCGGCTGGCAGAATTGGCTGGCCTGGACGATCCGGAATTTCGAACGAAATTCTCGGGCTCTCCAATTAAGCGGATTGGACGGGACCGGTTTGTGCGAAATGTGCTGTACGCCATTGGCAACTCAGGCCTGCAGGGGTTGATACCGATTGCACAGGATTTGACAGAGGATCCGGATTCAGCCGTGGCAGATGCCGCGCGCTGGGCGGTCAAACAACTGTCCTAGGTGCCGCAAACAGGCTGGACGTGTCGGTGCAAACCGCTAAACCCAATCACAGCGAACAGGAAGGAGAACCCGATGGCGCTGGCTTTGGGGGTTGATACAGGCGGAACCTATACGGATGCGGTGCTGGTCCGGGATGAGACTGAGGTGATTGCTTCAGCCAAATCTCTGACAACACGAGCTGATCTGGCGATTGGCGTTGGCAAGGCGATTTCTGCGGTTCTGACGCAGGCTCAGGTGTCACCGGAGCAGATCTCAATGGCGTCGCTGTCAACGACATTGGCCACGAATGCGCTGGTCGAAGGGCAGGGTGGCCGGGTTGCTCTGATCTATATCGGGTTCAGGGAGAGTGATCTGGAAAAGCATGGTCTGCGGGATGCTTTGAAAGGGGATCCAGTTTTGGTTGTGGCGGGCGGTCACACGCATGCGGGAACAGAGGCCAGGCCATTGGATGTTCAGGCGATTGAAGCCTTTTTAGACTCTAATTCAGGGGTTTCAGGTTTCGCTGTGGCCGGTCAGTTCGCCACCAGAAACCCGGCGCATGAACTTGAGGTCGCCCGCATTATTACTGATCGGACGGGTGCGCCGGTGACATGTTCGCACCATCTGTCGGCCAAGTTGAATGGCCCAAAACGTGCGGTGACAGCGGTGCTGAATGCACGGTTGATTGGCATGATCGACCGCTTGATCGGACGGGCACAGGATCAGCTTGTGACGCTAGGTATTTCAGCGCCAATGATGGTGGTTCGCGGCGACGGAGCGTTGATGAGCGCCGAACAGGCGCGGGATCGACCGATTGAAACGATTTTGAGCGGCCCTGCGGCCTCGATCGTCGGGGCGCGCTGGCTAACGGGAGCCGAGAACGCGCTGGTATCAGATATCGGTGGTACCACGACCGATGTCGCCTTGATCCGGGATGGCAAGCCCGCCATTGATCCCGAAGGTGCCAGGGTTGGCGGCTTTCGCACCATGGTGGAGGCCGTCGCAATGCGGACCCACGGGTTGGGCGGGGACAGTCAGGTACACGTTGTAACCGAAGGGCTGGGCGGCGGCATCTTCCTGGGACCGCGCCGTGTTTTGCCCGTATCTCTGATCGCGTCAGAAGCGCCCGACGAGGTTCACACGGCCTTGGATGCGCAGTTGCGGGCCCCAACTGTGGGTGAACATGACACCCGGTTCGCACGTCTGGTACCGGGTGTTCATGCCGAAGGTCTGGGGGCAAGGGAAACCGCCCTGGTGGATCGCTTGGGGCAGAAGGTCCTGCCACTGTCTGATTTGCTTAAAACGCGGATGGAGACAGGCGCACTTACTCGTTTGGTGGATCGTGGAATCGTTCAGGTATCCGGCGTGACACCTTCGGATGCCAGCCATGTTCTGGGCCGTTTGGATGCCTGGGACGCAGAGGCTGCACGCAAAGCGCTGGAACTGGTGGCGCGAAAACGGATTGGCACCGGCGATATGCTGGCTGCAACACCGGATCTGTTGGCGCAGATGATCGTTGATCAGTTGACCGAACAGACCTCTTTGACCTTGTTAGAGACCGCTTTTTCAGAAGAAGCCGAGGATTTCGGCGTTCCGGCACCCGATCTGGCCCGGCATATTTTGACGCGGAAAGGTCTGGCCGGGCATCGCGGTTTGGTGGCGCTGGACGCGGCACTGAATGTGGATGTGATCGGTCTTGGGGCGTCGGCCCCCAGCTATTACCCCGCAGTCGGGGAAAGATTGCGATGCCGCATGATTCTGCCGGAACACACGGGCGTGGCCAATGCGATTGGAGCTGTGGTTGGCAGGCTGACACTGCGCCGGGCCGGGACCGTCACGGCGCCATCCGAAGGGCGGTACAGGGTGCATCTTGAAGACGGGCCTCAGGATTTTAGCGATTCTGACGAGGCGATGGCGCTGCTAGAATCCATCCTGAGGGCTGAGGCGGAAGGAGAAGTGCGCGGAGCCGGTGCCGAGGATATCCGAGTGATCGTCGACCGGGATATCCGCACTGCCCGTATCGAAGCGCAGGAGGTCTTTGTTGAGGCAATGATCACCGTCGAGGCCAGTGGACGGCCGCGGGTGGCGTCGGACTAGCCCCTGATCCGGGGCTAATCCTTACTCGGCCGCGTCGCGTTTGGGCAGAACCCAATCCGGGCGCGGGAAATGGCAGGTATAGCCGTTCGGGATGCGTTCAAGATAATCCTGATGCTCGGACTCGGCCTCCCAGAAATCGCCAACGGGTTCCAGCTCGGTCACGACTTTGCCGGGCCAGATGCCACTGGCATTCACATCGGCAATCGTGTCCAGGGCGACCTGTTTCTGGGCGTCATCGATATAATAAATGGCCGAGCGATAGCTCATCCCCATGTCGTTCCCTTGCCGGTTCACCGTAGTCGGGTCATGGATCTGAAAGAAAAATTCGAGCAGATCGCGATAGGTGGTCACGGTAGGATCGTAAAAGATCTCGATCGCCTCGGCATGGGTGCCATGGTTGCGATAAGTGGCGTTGGGCACGTCTCCACCAGTATATCCGACGCGAGTGCGGAAAACGCCCGGGCGTTTGCGGATCAGATCCTGCATGCCCCAAAAGCAGCCCCCGGCAAGAACGGCGCGATGTTCGGTCATTCGATCTCCTCCACATGAATCAGGAATTCGCCATAGCCTTCGGCTTCCATCTGATCGCGATGGACGAACCGTAATGAGGCTGAGTTGATACAGTATCGCAGCCCGCCATGTTCGCGGGGGCCGTCGGGAAATACATGCCCCAAATGGCTATCGCCATGTTTCGAGCGAACTTCGGTCCGGATCATACCCAGCGAGGCATCGCGCAGTTCTTCAACATGCTCATGCACGATTGGTTTGGTGAAACTGGGCCAGCCGCAGCCGGATTCGTACTTGTGCGCCGAGGCGAACAAAGGCTCACCCGAGACGATATCCACGTAGATGCCGGGTTCTTTGTTATTCAGCAGTTTGCCAGTTCCGGGCCGTTCGGTGCCGCTGTTTTGCGTGACGTGGTATTCCTCGGGCGACAATGCGGCGACGGCCTCAGGGGATTTGGTGTAACGGGTCATTGCTCCTCCGGACTTCTGGTGGTTCGCATAATAGATGGGGATTATTGGCGGAAAGCAAAGGGTGTTCTGCCGGGCTCGCGCAGTTGTGCAAGGTCAGGCTGGTTTTCTGCCGGGTTGGCGAGACAGTTGCACCGCCAGAATGCCCAGTGTTGTGATAAGAACCCCGACCGCATCCAGCGGCCCCAGTTTTTCGCCCAACAAGATCGCGGCGATGGTGACACCAAAGACCGGGTTGAGAAAGTGAAACGTGGCCGCCCGTGTTGCGCCGATCCGATCCAGCAGCAGGAACCAGATGAACGTGGCCAGAAGGCCGGGAAACAGAGTTGTATAGGAGAAGGCCAGGACCAGCGGCACCGTCAAGTGGATATGAATCGTTTCGAATACCGGTGCTGCAACAAACAGAATGGCCGATCCGACCAGCATCTGTAAGCCAACCACCATCATGAAATTCCCGCCCGATGTCGCCCCACGCACTGCGAGCGTGGCAAATGTCAGCGCAAGCGCTCCAATGCCACAAAGCATGACGCCGAACAGATCAACGCCGTCGCCGATCCGACTGCTCATGATCAGAGCAACACCGGCGAACCCGGCACACAGGCCTACAATTCCAACTGGCCGTAATCTGTCGCCCATAAACAGCCAACTGGCCAAGGCAACCAGCAATGGCATGGTCGAGGCGATGATGGCGGCAACAGAGGCCTCGATTGTTTGCATCGCATAGAAGTTTAGGCCCAAATAAAGGGCATTTTGACAAATCCCGAACAGGATGGTGGCATACCATTGTGACCGCGTCAGCCGCCAGCTTTGACCCATCGCCCGTGCAATCACGACGCCAATCAAACCCGAGATCAGAAACCGCAGAGCCAGGGAAAACAACGGCGATGCGTCCGCCACGATGATCCGGGCCGAGGTGAAGGCCGAAGACCAGATAAACGCAAATGTCAGCCCCATGGCCATTGCGCGAAAATCCATCGCGACCCCCTGTTCAGATTTTCGCGCACTGTTGACCGAATAAGCGCGCGCCGCAAGCAGTGCTGTTTTTATTGATTGATCAGCCAATAAACTATAACAGCGTCATGAACTGACATTAATGGGAGGATTGTCGGTGCTATTGGAGTACATACTATCATTTGGCGTCTTGCTGGCGTTGGGCCTTGTTGCCTTCTTTGTGGTGAAGTGGTGGAATCTGCGGATCGTCGGCGTAACGCCGGTTCATCTGTTCACCTTCATCGCGATTCTGTTCACATCCGGGTTGGATGTCGGCCTGATCATGTTTCCGCTGACCGAATTCGGCGGCTATGCCGAAGATCCCGCCTATGCGTTTGCCAACCCACTGGCGATCGAATTCGGGTTCTGGGGCTTTCTGATCTGGGCGTTCTACTTTCTGACCGCGTTCTATTTCTGTGTCATCGAGCCGCGCGTGAAGTTCTTTGAAATCCCGCTGGTCAAGCTGATCAACAATGTGGTCATCATCGGCACCTGCGCTTTCACCGCCAGCCTGTTCCTGATCTACCTGCCTGGCTACCTGCCCGAGGTCGGAGACGGCGAGTCAGTGGTCACCACCTTCTATGTCATCGTGTTTGTCGTCATTCTGGCAGCGGCCTATTCTTCGACCGACCTGAAATACGTGCGTATCCTGTCGGTGGGCTCGACCTTTTTGTTCCTGGCACTGATCCTGGGCATGTGGGTTGCTGCGGGCATGGGCGTGAATGGCTTTGTGGAAACCGGAAGCAATGTTGGTGCCTATTTCACCAACCTGCACAAGTTTGTCCTGCCGCTGACAGATTATCACGCCTTCTACCTGTTCTGGTGGTTTGCCTGGTCGATCATGATCGGCCAGTTCACATCTCGCTTTGTAGGTGGGCTGAAGACCTGGCAGCTACTGGCTGCTCTGCTGATCTTTCCGTCGATACCTTTGGCGATCTGGTTCACCGTTCTCTACTATTACCACCTGAACGGCATCAGCACCGCAGGCATCACCAACATTGCGATGGTGATTGTGGGCGTGACCTTCGTGATCAACTCACTGGATTCGTTGATCAGGCTCTATACAGACAACCTGAACATGACAGTCGCCCGCTTTGGTAAAGCGATCTATGTGGCGGGCAATGTTGTGCTGCTGTTCGTCCTGACCTTGCTGTTCCAAAGCCAGTGGTTGCAGATCCAGTGGATCGGCGCAGTTGTTGTCGGCCTCTATCTGGCCTGTGTGGTTTATATCCTGATCACCAAACGCAAAGAGGTGCTGAGCATAACTGGGATGCCCGAAGACCGTGATCTGGATTTCCACAAGGTCGAGACGGTTCACTGATCAACATCGAGAAAAAGCTAATACGGGCGCCTTGGTGCCCGTATTTTTTTGGCCGCGACTGTGTAAGCAATGCGGAAAGGGTCAAAAAGGCCAAACAAAGCGACACGTGTGAAATCACAAACTTGCAATATCTTTTACTTATGTTGGCTTAGTTCAATCGTCATTCACTGGAGAGCTCTCTTGAGGTTCCATCTTCCTTGGAGTTGATAACCTCAATGTTCCCTCAGGCGCGTTTTTCACCAATCGTGGCCACACCCAGAACAGACAGGACCTTGGCCTCGATCTGTTCGGCATTCATACCGGCAACCGCATACATATCCGCCGGGTTTGCCTGATCAATGAAGATATCCGGAAACACCATCGAGCGGTATTTAAGGCCCTGATCAAACACACCCTCATCGGCCAGTAGCTGCGCCACATGGCTGCCGAAACCGCCAATCGCACCCTCTTCGATGGTGATCAGCGCCTCATGATCGGAGGCCAGATTCAGGATCAGGTCGCGGTCCAGCGGTTTGGCGAAACGTGCATCGGCTATGGTAGGGATTATGCCGCGTGCGGATAGGGCCTCGGCGGCTTTTTGTACTTCGGCCAAGCGCGTACCGAATGACAGCAATGCCACACGCGCGCCCTTCTGAATTATCCGGCCTTTGCCGATTTTAAGCACTTCACCACGCTCGGGCAGGTCCACGCCCACGCCTTCACCGCGGGGATAGCGGAAGGCGATCGGGCCTTCGTCGTGGGCGACGGCGGTTGCCACCATATGCATCAGCTCGGCCTCATCTGCGGCGGCCATCACGACCATGCCCGGCAGGTTGGCCAGATAGGCAATGTCAAACGATCCGGCATGGGTCGCCCCATCAGCGCCCACCAGACCAGCGCGGTCGATGGCAAATCGCACGGGCAGGCGCTGAATGGCCACATCATGCACGACCTGATCATAGCCGCGTTGCAGGAAGGTCGAATACATGGTGCAGAACGGCTTCATCCCGCCGGCAGCCAAAGCCGCCGAGAACGTCACACCATGCTGTTCCGCAATCGCTACATCGAAACAACGTGACGGGTAGCGTTCGGCAAACAGGTTCAACCCAGTTCCATCGGGCATGGCGGCGGTGACGGCGACGATCTTATCGTCCCGCGCGGCTTCTTCCACCAGCGTCTTGCCGAAGACCGAAGTATAGGATGGTGCGTTTGACGGCGCCTTCTTTTGCTCACCCGTCACAACATCGAATTTCGCGGTCGCGTGACCCTTGTCGCGGGCCTGCTCGGCGGGGGCATAGCCCTTGCCCTTTTTGGTCAACACATGGATCAGGATCGGGCCGGTCGCCCGTGCCTTGACCGTGCGCAGCACCGGCAACAGCTGATCCATGTCGTGCCCGTCAATCGGGCCGAGATAGGAAAAGCCCAGTTCTTCGAATAAAGTACCGCCTACGGCCATGCCCTTGAGCATTTCCTTGGCGCGTTTGGCGCCTTCGCGGAACGGTTCCGGCAACAAGGACACTGCGCCCTTGGCGGCGGCCTTCAGATCGTGGAACGGTTCTTCGGCATAAATGCGCGACAGATAACTGGACAGGGCGCCAACCGGCGGTGCGATGCTCATTTCATTGTCGTTGAGGATAACGATCAGGCGCTTTTTCAGGTGGCCCGCATTGTTCATCGCCTCAAACGCCATACCCGCCGACATCGAGCCATCGCCGATTACCGCTATCGCATCGCCTAGGCCTTCGGGCGTCACGCCACCCAGATCGCGCGCCACGGCAAAGCCAAGGGCCGCACTGATCGAGGTGCTGGAATGCGCCGCGCCAAACGGGTCATAGGGGCTTTCGCTGCGCTTGGTGAACCCGCTCAACCCGCCGGGTTGGCGCAGGGTACGGATCCGGTCGCGCCGCCCGGTCAGGATTTTATGCGGATAGCACTGGTGCCCGACATCCCAGATGATTTTGTCACGCGGCGTATCGAATACCGCATGCAGCGCGGTGGTCAGTTCCACCACGCCCAGACCCGCACCCAGATGCCCGCCGGTGACCGACACGGCCGAGATCGTCTCGGCCCGTAATTCCTGCGCCACCTGATGCAGCTGCGCGTCCGAAAACTGCCGCAGGTCGGCCGGGCGGTTCACAAGATCCAGCAGAGGAGTGTTCGGGCGGTCAGACATATGGCGCGTTCCTGGCTTAGCTGTCCCGGGCAATAACGAAGCGGGCGGCGTCCTTCAAGGTTTCAGCCGACGCGCCATAGCCTTCCAACGCGGCGCAGGCCTGTTCCACCAGCTCCGCGGCACGGGTTCTGGCGGCGTCGAGGCCCAGCAGAGACACAAACGTGGCCTTTCCCGCCTCGGCATCCTTCTGAAGGCGCTTGCCCGCAATTTCGGCGTTACCCTCTATATCCAAGATGTCATCTGCGATTTGAAAAGCAAGACCAAGGGATTGGGCATATTGGCGCAAGGGCGCAAGATCAGCTTGGGCCAGACGCGCGCCGGCGCATGCAGACCACTCGATCAGTGCTCCGGTTTTTCCTGCCTGCAAATGGGTGATTTCTTCCAGCGTCAGCGGAGAGTCTGCCGATTCCGCCGCGATATCCAGCGCCTGGCCCAGCACCATGCCCTGCGCTCCGCTTGCCTGCGCCAGAGACAAGGCCAATTCCGCGCGAATTTCGGCGGGGCCAATTTCGGGACGGGTGCAAAGTTCGAATGCCAGCGTCTGCAACGCGTCGCCTGCCAGAACCGCGATGCCCTCATCCCATTTCACATGAACTGTCGGGCGCCCGCGACGCAAATCGTCGTCATCCATGCAGGGCAGGTCATCATGCACCAGAGAATAGGCGTGCAACGCCTCGATCCCCGTGGCAGGCCAGATCGCCCGCGCTGTATCCACATCATGCAGCCGCGCGCTTTCCAGCACCAAAAACCCGCGCAGACCTTTGCCGCCTTGCGTGGCATAGGCCATCGCCTGTGTCACATCCAGATCGTCCAGCGCGCCCAGAACCAGATCAAAATGACCCTGAATCAGCGTCGCATCCTGCACCAGTCTTTCGCGAAACATTTACTGGCCTTCGACAACCGTCGTCCCGGTCGGCTGACCATCGGCGTCCAAGGTGATCGCGGCCACTTTTTCCTCGGCCCGCTTCAGTTCATCCTCGCAGCGTTTCTTCAGCGCTGCACCCCGTTCATACAAGGCGATGGACTGGTCCAGCGCCACATCTCCACGCTCCAGCTGGCCGACAACGGCCTCAAGCTCTTTCATCGCCTGTTCGAATGTCATCTGGTCAACGGGTGTATCTGTCATCGGGCTGCCTTCATCAACTCTTCCACATGGGCACGGGTGGCCTCGGCCAGCGCTTTCAGATCATACCCGCCCTCCAAAGTCGAGACGATACGTCCCGCGCATTGCTCATCGGCAATCTTGCACAATTCGGCAGTGATCCAGGCGAAATCTTCGGTGGCCCAGTTCAGATTGGCCAGCGGATCATCCTGATGGGCGTCAAACCCGGCAGAGATTATGATCAGCTCGGGTTTGAAGGCGCGCAGTCGCGGGAAAGCCAATGTTTCATAGGCGGCGCGCATCTCGGCGCCACCGGTTCCGGGGGACAGTGGAATATTCAGGACGTTTTCAAAGGCGCCGGTCTCGTCGGCGCGGCCTGATCCCGGCCACAAGGGCATCTGTTGGCTGGTGATCACCAACGCGCGCGGCTCATCCCACAGCAAATCCTGCGTGCCATTGCCGTGATGCACATCGAAATCCACCACAGCGACGCGGCGCAGACCGTGATGATCCAACGCGTGTTTCACCCCCAATGCGGCGTTGCCGAACAGGCAGAACCCCATGGCGGTTTCATTCTCGGCATGATGGCCGGGAGGGCGAATGGCACAGAACGCATTTGGGGCTTCTCCGCCCAGCACTAAATCCACGGCTTTTACCACAGCTCCTGCAGCCCTATAGGCCGCATCTACAGATCCCGGCGACATGAATGTATCGCCGTCCACCTGCCGGAATCCCTCTGTCGGGCGACTTTTGCGGATGTCGCGAATATGGCTTTCGGGGTGAATACGCAGCAGGTCATCATCGGCTGCAAGCGGCGCGGTCACACGATCCAGGTCCAGCCTATCCAGCGCATGAAGGATATGTTCCAGTCGCGCGACTTGTTCCGGATGCCCCTCGGGTGTCACGTGCCCAAGGCAATCCGCATGGGTCAAAAGGGCAGTTTTCATCACAATCCCCTGTTCATCTGGTCAAAATACCTTCGCCGAAGGCAAAGAACCGCCACGCAGCGGTTCAATCAATCCGGAGCCAGCATGTACCCGGCCCCGCGCACGGTTTGCAGGTACCGGGGTTGTTTCGGGTCTTGCTCGATCTTGCGTCTCAGCCGTGTGATCTGCACATCCACGGCACGCTCCTGCGCCTGACCCTTGTCACGGCCCAGATCCTCGACCAGCTTGGCGCGACTGATAGGGGCGCCGGGTTGGGCCGAGAAGATCTTCATCAGCTGGCTTTCCGTTGCGGTTAGGCGGACCGTTTCTTCGCCCCGCCACATCTCACCGCGCTCAACATCATAGCGGATCGGGCCGAGATGCAGAATCTTGGTTGCGGCATCCTGTGCCGGGGTTTCCGGCATCCGGCGCAGGATCGCATTGATCCGCAACAAAAGCTCTTTGGGCTCGAACGGTTTGGCCAGATAATCATCGGCCCCCGCCTCAAGCCCGGCGATACGGTGTTCGGTTTCGCCCCGCGCCGTCAGCAACAGGATCGGGGTGGTGTGGGTCTCGCGCAGGGCTCTGGTCAGGCTGACACCATCTTCGCCGGGCATCATCACATCCAGAACGATCATGTCGAAATCCAGCCCCGACAGCACCCGACGTGCATGGGCCGCATCCCGCGCCGCGGTCACCAGAAACCCGTTTCGCATCAGGAATTTCTTGAGCAGATCGCGAATACGCTCGTCATCGTCAACGATCAACAGATGGGCGTCCATATCACTCATGAGGTCGTATCCCGCAATTTGGTATAGGCATGACGCATATCAGTATCCATCATTGCTTCAAGCACTTTGCGAAACCCAGACACCGCTTCTGGGCCTGCGTCCTTATAGGCCGCGCGCATCCGCACGCGCTGGGCCTCGGACAGCCTGGTTTCAAGCGCCCTCCCGGCTTCGGTCAGAAACAGGTGCCGTTCGCGCTTGTCCACTGTACCGACCCTGCTTTCGACCAACCCATCGTCAATCAATGTCCGAAGGACCCGGTTCAGAGACTGTTTCGTCACCCCAAGAATAGCAAGCAGGTTATTGACGGTCGTCCCCGGCGCGCGATTTATAAAGTGGATAGCACGGTGGTGTGCCCGCCCATAGGCCAGCTGTGTCAGAATGCGATCCGGGTCCGCCGTGAACCCACGATAGGCGAAAAACATCGCCTCGATCCCCTGCCGCAGCTGTTCATCCGTAAGAAACAACAGGCTTTCTCCGCCAAAGGCCTGGGCGGGGCGGGTATCTGACATATTCTGCCTCATTCGTTACACAGGTCCGAGTTTATGTCAGCGTTGTTGACATTCCAAGAGCGGACAGGTATCGAATCGCAGTTTTTGCGCAACTTTATGTCCACTTCGGACCTATATTGCGCAATAATCGGAATATTCAACCCAGGCAGGGAGGTTTCGCATGGCGGGGTATGATGATCGTGACGGTGTCATCTGGATGGATGGAGAACTTGTGCCCTGGCGCGAGGCGAATGTCCACATTCTGAGCCATGCGATGCACTATGCGTCTTCGGTCTTTGAGGGCGAGCGGGCCTATAACGGCAAAATTTTCAAAAGTCGGGAGCATTCTGAACGGCTGGTCGCCTCGGCCGAGGCGCTGGACATGCCGATGCCCTATACGATCGACCAGATCGAAGCGGCAAAGGAAGGCGCGCTGAAGGCAAGTGGCTTGCAGGACGCCTATGTCCGTGCGCTGGTTTGGCGTGGTTCGGGTGAGGATATGGGCGTGGCCTCGGCCAAGAACCCGGTCCGCATGGCCGTAGCGGTCTGGCCCTGGGGTGCCTATTACGGCGACGCCAAGATGCAGGGCGCCAAGCTGGATATCGCGGAATGGAAGCGGCCCAGCCCTGAAACCATCCCGGTCCATGCCAAGGCGGCCGGGCTTTACATGATATGCACCATTTCCAAGCATAAGGCCGAGGCCAAGGGCTGCTCGGATGCGCTGTTCATGGACTGGCGCGGTTATGTTGCCGAGGCGACCGGGGCGAACGTCTTCTTTGTGAAGGACGGCGAAGTTCATACTCCGCTGGCCGATTGCTTTTTGAACGGGATCACCCGCCAGACAGTGATCCAGATGCTAAAAGACAAAGGCATCACAGTGCATGAGCGCCGCATCAAACCCGAAGAGATGGCCGATTTTGAACAATGCTGGCTGACCGGTACTGCGGCCGAGGTCACGCCTGTGGGCCAGATCGGCGACTATACGTTCGAGGTCGGTGACCTCACCCGCGAAATCGCCGCAGATTACGAAAAACTGGTGCGGGCATAACCTGCAACCAAGTTGAAACCCCGCCTTGGCGGGGTTTTTTTGCTTTTGGGCAACCGTCAACAGGTACGGTTAGATGTGTGAGTGCGTAAACTACCTTACAATGACCGAATTGAGCCCAAACTTCCTATGTTCGGATGAGTTCCACGCAATTCATTTCGTAGTACAGATAAGCCCATGAAGAGGCTAGCAGCAAACCGAAACAAGCAGACACGACGGCCAAGCCCTTCTTAGTGTTTTTCCAGAAAGTGAGCGAGATAGCCAATGCCACAAGGGCAATTAACCAGCTTTCCCAGTCGAAATATATGGACCGCAAACATTCTTCATAAGTCATTTAGTTTCGGTTCCATGTCGAGTTTACGTCTGGAATTCAAGCTGGCTTTCAAAGTATTGCCAATGACCGCATAGCCCGCTCATCAGACCTTGCGCTAGCATTCCCTCAACCCGGCCTACCCGCTCTGTAAAACTGACTCTAATCCTAGAAATCGACGCCGCGCTGGGCTTTGATCCCGGCTTGAAACGGGTGCTTTTCCTCGGTCATTTCGGTAACCAGATCGGCATAGTCGCGCAGCGCCTGTGGCGCATCGCGACCAGTCAGGAACACGCTGGTCTTGTCGGACCGCGCCTTGAGCCCGTCGATCACCTGATCGACAGTCAGATATTCATAGCGCAGGGCAATATTGATCTCGTCCAGAACGACCAGATCATACTCACCGCTTTCCATCAGTGCCCGCGCCTTGTCAAAAGCGGCGTTGGCAGCAGCGATATCGCGTTCGCGGTCCTGAGTGTCCCAGGTAAATCCTTCGCCCATCGTGTGCCAGGTGACCAAGTCGCGCTCTTCAAAGAACCGCCGCTCACCGGTTTTCCACTTGCCCTTGATGAACTGTACGACGGCAACTTTCTGACCCCATCCCAGCGCTCGGATCACGACACCAAACGCGGCCGAGGATTTGCCCTTGCCCTTGCCGGTATTGATCAGCACCAGACCACGGCCCGGGTCGACGGCCTCGGACACTTTTTTGCGGTGCTTGGCCTGCACCTGCTGCATCTTTTCTTTGTGATCCTGCGCGTCGCTCATTCGGGCACCTCTGTGATTGTTGGGCCCAAACTAGGGCAAGATTGAAAAAGGTAAAGTCACGCTTTGTGATCGGTCAGGGACCGGGCCTTGCCGCGTTCCAGCCCCAGCTGGTGTTCGCGCCAGATCACGACCACATTGCCCGCAATCACCAACGCTGCACCCAACAGTATCGCAAGCGTCGGCAGCTCATCAAACCAGATATAGCCGATGAATATGGCAAACAGCATGGTGGTATAGTCATAAGGCGCCAGCATTGAGGCTTGGCCAAAGCGATAGGACGAGGTGACCAGAATCTGTGCAACACCGCCGATCAACCCCATTGTGATCATAATTAGAGCCTGATTAAGCGTCGGCATGGTCCAACCCCAAAACGCGGTCAGAGCTGAAAGCAGGGTAGCGGTCATCGAGAAATAGAACACGATCGCGGCCGGGTGATCCACCTTGACCAGCTGCCGGATGTGGATCTGAACAAAGGCACGGGCGAGTGTGGCCGCCAGCACGCAAATCGCCCCGATTGTGGCTGCCATCTCCATCTGGGTGGTGCCCAGCCTTGGCCAAACCATAATCAGCACGCCCAACAATCCCAGCGCGACGGCACCGATGCGGATCATGCGAATGCGCTCGCCCAGAATCAGCGCGGCTAGGATCAGGGTGAAGATCGGCGTGGCATAGCCTATCGCTGTTACCTCGGGGAGTGGCAACAGGCTGAGACCCGTAAAGGTCAAACCCATGGCGCTAGTGCCCAGAACGCCGCGCCAGAAATGACCCATCGGCTTTTTGACCACAAAGCCCTGCGCCAGCTCTCCGCGCCAAAGCAACCAGGCAATGATGACGGGAATGGCGAAGAGCGACCGGAAAAACACCAGTTCGCCGGGCGGGAAATCTTCGGACAGGGCCTTGACCAGTGCAGACATTGAGGTGAACAGAACCAACGCGGCCAGTTTCAGGCCCACTGCAAGCATGGGTCGGTGGGAAGTCAGGGATTGTGCCATTGGCCGAGAACCTGAGCCTTTGACTGCGAAAGATCAACGATTGGATTGTACCAATCAGGCAGATTTCCACGTGTCGGGCAGGGGTTGGCCGATCTCTTCGCTGAACGCCTCAAGAAACCGGATCATCCGTGCCACACGCGCCTGTGCCAATTCGCGCCCGGTGGGCGTCAGCATGTCTGCCGGCAGGCTCAACAGTTTGACCTTCCAGTGATCAATCGAGAATTGCTGATCATTCAGATCGCGGGCAGTGGCAAAAGCATCCTCGGGATCATACAGGTCGCGACCTAGATCACCTGAAACAGCGAAGTTGCGCGCAATGCCGATGGCCCCCAGTGCATCAAGCCGATCTGCATCGCGTAGGATGCGGGCCTCGGGTGTTTCTGGCGGTATCCCGGCCGAGAAACTGTGTGCAGCAATGGCGTGCTGGATGGCGTCGATCTCGGGTCGTGAAAACGTCAATTCCTCCAGAATAGGCACTGACTCGGCAGCAGACCGGCGTGAAGCCAAGTGGCGGTCGGGGTCATCTTTGGGCAAGTTGACCAGGTCATGAAGATAGCTTGCCGCAAGCAGAACCCGAATATCTGCTTGCGTGTCCGCGATGGCCTGTACATTGATCCAAACGCGATCCAGATGTGCCAGATCATGGGCAGGATCTGTTTTCATGCGCTGCGCGACGATGCCGCGCAGCCGGGCGCGCAGCTCAGCCGATATGGCCACGGTTCTCGCCGATCTGACCCCGGTGCAAGAGCAGGTGGTCAAGGATTACGCAAGCCATCATCGCTTCGCCAACCGGAACCGCACGGATGCCGACACAAGGGTCATGGCGGCCTTTGGTGATGATCTCGGTCTCTTCTCCGGATTTGGTGATCGTTTTGCGCGTGGTCAGAATCGACGAGGTCGGTTTGACCGCAAAGCGTACGACTATATCCTGCCCGGTCGAAATCCCGCCCAGTATGCCGCCTGCGTGGTTCGAGCTGTATTGCGGGCCATTCTGCCCCATGAAGATCTCATCGGCATTGGCCTCGCCGGTCAGTTCAGCGGCGGCCATGCCTTCGCCGATCTCAACACCTTTGACTGCGTTGATCGACATCATCGCTGCGGCCAGATCAGTGTCTAACTTGGCATAAACTGGCGCACCAATCCCGGCAGGGACACCACGCGCGACGACCTCAACCACTGCCCCGACTGAATTGCCGGACTTGCGTAATCCGTCCAGATAGGCGGCCCAATCTTCGGCGGCTGTCGCATCGGGTGTCCAGAAGGGGTTCTGTTCAATCTGCGACCAGTCGAAATTGGTGCGGTCGATTTTATGCGGGCCGATCTGGGTCATGTACCCGGTGATCTGCACATTCGGTGCGATCTGCTTGATGGCTTCGCGGGCCAAGCCCCCGGCGGCAACGCGCGAGGCGGTTTCGCGCGCCGAGCTGCGGCCACCACCACGATAATCGCGGATACCGTATTTTTGCCAATAGGTGATATCAGCATGGCCCGGGCGGAACTTTTCCATGATATCGCCGTAGTCTTTTGACCGCTGATCGGTGTTCTCGATCATCAGCTGGACCGGAGTTCCGGTCGTCTGCCCTTCGAACACGCCGGACAGGATTTTCACCTGATCGGGCTCGCGCCGCTGGGTGGTGTATTTATTCTGTCCTGGTTTGCGCTTGTCCAGCCAGTGCTGGATCACCTCTGCGTCGATGGTCACCCCCGGCGGGCAGCCATCAACAGTGGCACCCAAGGCGGGCCCGTGGCTTTCACCCCAAGTGGTGACGCGGAAAAGATGGCCAAAGCTGTTCATCGACATAAGGCGTGCTCCTTCTGAGCATCGTGATTAGCGGGCAAGGCCCGTAGCCTCAAGCGGATTTGCGGTTGGGGCCCAGCACCCCAACCCTTTCCGGTCAGGCCGCCGAGGACAGCTGCGTCCGCATGGCGGTGATTTTCAACGCCGCCTGTGCCGCCTCGCGCCCCTTATCCACGAAATGCGCGCGGTAGATGGCATTGTGGTGGTCCGTCTCTTGATACTGGTGCGGCGTCAGCGAAACAGACAGAACCGGAACACCGGTATCCAGACCTGCGCGCATCAACCCGTCGACCACAGCTTGCGCCACGAAATCATGCCGGTAGATGCCGCCATCCACCACAAAGGCCGCGCAGGTCACAGCTGCATAGCGCCCAATCTGGGCAAGATCGCGGGCCAGCAGGGGCATTTCGAACGCGCCTGGAACGTCGAACACGTCCACCTGATCGGCGGGTATCAATTCCAGAAACCCGTCGAGTGCACGGTCGACAATATCGGCATGCCAGCTGGCCTTAACAAACGCATAGCGGGTGTGTGTCATCAAGATCTCCTTCCGGTTTGGTGGTCTGCTGGCGGTTGCGAAAACCGGTTCCCACTTTTCGCTGCCAGCACGACATGACACGTCACCCAAGGCGATCACGAGCAGGCGCGCGGGGTTACCGGCACACTGCACGTTCTCTTTCATCCGGACTGTAACCGTCGGCTCTGGCCTCTCACCAGATCTGCTGACACCCCGAAAAGGGGCCGCTCGCGGGCTTACGGGTCATCGCCCGCATACCGCCGGTGGGGAATTCCGCCCCGCCCTGAGAACGAGGCGCACCTTGCCAATAGGTGCGCTGTTCTGCAAGAGCTTTTGCAGGAGGACCGACATGCACCCCAATCCCGCCTTCCGCGCCGAGGATCGTGACCGTCATATTGCTTTTGCGCGCGAGCGCGCATTTGGTGTTTTGGCTTTGTCAGCGGACCAGGGGCCTTTGCTTAGCCATGTGCCGTTTCTGTTGTCAGAAGATGGCGCAGAAGCCTCGCTGCATCTGGTGCGGTCCAATCCGATCGTCCGGGCATTGAACGAACCGCGCACGGTTCGAATCGCTGTATCGGGTCCTGACGGATATATCTCGCCCGACTGGTACGGGATTGAGGATCAGGTGCCCACTTGGAACTATGTGGCGGTGCACCTGACCGGAACGCTTTCGCTTCTTCCGCAGGACGCGTTGCGCGATTTACTCGATCGTCAGTCGGATTTTTATGAGCGCCGGTTGAACCCCAAGCCACCCTGGAGCGCCAGCAAGATGAGCGCGGAGGCTCTGGACAAGATGATGCGCATGATTGTGCCCTGCAAGTTGCAGGTAGATGACATTCAGGGCACCTGGAAGCTGAACCAGAACAAGCCGGACGATGTCCGTCTAGCCGCCGCAGATCATGTGGCGGTAGACGGGTTCGGAAGCGAGACCACTCACCTGGCCGCGCTCATGCGGTCTAGGTGAGCGGACGGGCTGGTCAGTTGCTGAAGGTCGCCAGATAAGCGGCGACATCCTCAGCCCCTTTTTTCAGTTTGACGCTCATGTTCGGACGGGCGGTTTCGTCATCCAGATAATCCCTCAGGAAAACAATCGGGTCCTGCGAATATTCGACGATGTTTTCCTGTGTCCAGACCAGCCCTTCCTGGCCTGCACGGATCATGTCATCGGTGTACATCCCGATTGGTAGGCGTTCGCTTCCGTTCAGGTAATCGGTTTCTGTTCCGGCCACCCGGCCTACGACCCCATAGAGATTCGGCCCGGTGATGCCGCCTTTGACCAGAACTTTTCCATCTTTGATAATTGCGTGGCACGAAGAGCACCGATTGTAGAGGCTTTCCCCCTTTGCCGGATCGCCGGCGGCGATGGATTGCGATGAAAGGGTCAGGGCGAAGGTTAGAGTGGCTATAAAAAGCTTTGGCATGGAAAAATCCCGTTAAGGTTGGTCCTGTTACAGGCCCTTGGGACATTCCAGCCAAATGTGCAATCGAATTGAGACTCGTCTAGTGTGTTGAAAAATATCTATTTTTAACTCATTATTTTAGCCGAGGTAGATTCAATCGAAGTGGATTTTTGCGTGGCAAAATCAGGTCAGAATTTTGCAGATTTTCGCCGGTCAACAGTCTCCGGTTCTGTGTTGTGAGGGTGTTTTCGTTTCCTGGTTGCCATCCGAATCACTCCCTGAACCACCCGCGCGGCAGGGCAAACTTTCACGGGTAATCCGGCCCATCCCTTGAAAAAAACGCCTTTCGTTGTGACATGAATGCCAAGATGGGGCGTAGTGCGCGCCTATGACCGCTGGACGAACCGATTTCTCCCGGATAGATAGCCGCGATGAGACGCCGCTTTGATGCGGTGCTGATGCATGTTTGCCCGGTATTGCCGGGCGCCGGAATCGGAGAAAACCTCGTGTCCCACGCAGAAGACCACGAAGGCACCCGCAGAGATTTCCTCTACTACGTCGCAGGCGGCGCAGGTGTCGTTGCGACGGGTGCAGCCGTATGGCCCCTGATCAACCAAATGAACCCCTCGGCAGACGTTCAGGCGCTGTCCTCGATCCGCGTGGATGTGAGCGGTGTCGAGCCCGGAACCCAGCTGACCGTCAAATGGCTGGGCAAACCCGTGTTCATCCGTCACCGCACCGGTGTCGAAATCGACGAAGCGCAGAAGCAGGACGCCGATGGCGTGGATGCCCTGCCTGACCCGCTGGCCCGTAACTTCAATCTGAATGCTGATGCACCGGCCACGGATGCAAACCGCGTGATGCCGTCGCCGGAAGGCGAAGCCGCAGGTGCCTGGATCGTCCAGATGGGCGTCTGTACTCACCTCGGTTGTGTCCCGCTGGGCGATGCTGGTGACTTTGGCGGCTGGTTCTGCCCCTGCCACGGCTCGCATTACGATATGGCTGGACGTATCCGCAAAGGTCCCGCACCTGAAAACCTGCCCGTTCCGCCCGCTGAGTGGACGGACGCCAGCACCATCAAACTCGGCTAAGGGAGACCCAGATGTCCGGAATTCCCCACGATCACTATGAGCCGAAGACAAGTGGCGAGAAGTGGCTGAACAGCCGCCTGCCCATCGTCGGCCTGATCTATGACACCCTGATGATCCCAACCCCCAAGAACCTGAACTGGTGGTGGATCTGGGGCATCGTCCTGGCGTTTTGCCTGGTCCTGCAAATTGTCACCGGTATCGTTCTGGTGATGCACTACACTCCGCATGTTGATCTGGCCTTTGCTAGCATCGAGCACATCATGCGCAACGTGAATGGCGGCTATATGCTGCGGTATCTGCACATGAACGGCGCATCGCTGTTCTTTGTCGCGGTATACATCCACATCTTCCGCGGCCTGTTCTATGGCTCGTACAAAGCCCCGCGCGAGGTTACGTGGATCATTGGGATGCTGATCTATCTCTGTATGATGGGCACTGCCTTTATGGGCTATGTTCTGCCCTGGGGTCAGATGTCCTTCTGGGGTGCGACCGTGATCACCGGCCTGTTTGGTGCGATCCCGTTTGTGGGTGACGCGATCCAGACTTGGCTGCTGGGCGGACCGGCTGTGGACAACGCCACGCTGAACCGCTTCTTCTCGCTGCACTACCTGCTGCCCTTTGTAATTGCGGCGCTGGTCATCGTGCATGTCTGGGCTTTCCACACCACCGGCAACAACAACCCGACAGGTGTTGAGGTTCGCCGCGGTTCGAAAGCCGAGGCTGAGAAAGACACGCTGCCCTTTTGGCCTTACTTCGTGATCAAGGACCTGTTCGCACTGGCGGTCATCCTTGTTGTGTTCTGGGCAATCGTTGGTTTCATGCCGAACTATCTGGGCCACCCGGATAACTACATCGAAGCCAACCCGCTGGTAACACCGGCACATATCGTGCCCGAATGGTACTTCTTGCCGTTCTACGCGATCCTGCGTGCCTTTACCGGCGAGGTCTGGGTTGTTCAATTCGCCAGCTTCATCACCGGCGGCATCATTGACGCCAAGTTTTTTGGTGTTCTGGCGATGTTTGGTGCGATCCTGGCTATGGCTCTGGCGCCATGGCTGGACACGTCAACCGTACGTTCGGGTAAATACCGGCCGATGTTCAAATGGTGGTTCTACCTGCTGATCGTCGACTTCTTTGCCCTGATGTGGCTGGGTGCGATGCCCGCAGAAGAGCCCTATGCGACCTTCTCGTTAATCGCATCGGCCTACTGGTTCGGCTATTTCTTCGTGATCCTGCCGGTTCTGGGTGTCATCGAAAAACCCGATGCACAGCCGGAAACCATCGAAGAAGACTTCAACGCGCATTATGGCAAGGCTGACGCCGATGCCACGCCGGCCGAGTAAGAAGAGGGACCGGAAACATGTTCAAGAAACTTGCAATCGGTGCCGCGTTTGCTATCGCATTTGCTCCTGTCGCGTCTAACGCGGCAGGCGGAGGCGAACAGCATATCGAGGACTTCCAATTCTCATTCGAAGGTCCGTTCGGAACTTGGGATCAACACCAGTTACAGCGCGGCCTGCAGATTTACACCGAGGTTTGCGCGGCCTGCCACGGCCTGCGCTATGTGCCTCTGCGTGACCTCGAAGCGCTGGGCTATTCGGAAGACGAAGTCACCGCCTATGCGGCGGGCAACTTTGAAGTGTTCGACCCCGAGCTGGACGATTTCCGCCCGGCTAAACCCGTTGACCATTTCCCCGCCAATGATGGCGTTGGCGCACCCGACCTGAGCCTGATGGCCAAGGCGCGCGCAGGTTTCCACGGCCCTTACGGTCTGGGGATCAACCAGCTGGTCAACGGCATGGGCGGCCCGGAATACATCGCCTCGTTGCTGGATGGTTATACCGGCCACGAAAAGGAAGAAGCGGGAACGATTCTGTACGAAAACACCGCCTTCCCCGGTGGTTGGATTTCGATGGCGCCCCCGCTGTCGGATGAGCAGGTCGAGTTTGCCGATGGCCACGCAAATGACGTCGAGCATATGTCGGAAGACGTTGCAGCCTTCCTGATGTGGACGGCTGAACCGAAGATGATGGAGCGTAAGTATTCGGGCTTTGTCGGTGTTGTCTTCCTGACGCTTCTGTCGGTCCTGTTGTACCTGGTCAACAAGCGTCTGTGGGCAGGCGTTAAAGGTAAGAAGAAACACTAAGCGCCTTTTCTGAAAAGTTAAAAACCCCCGCGCCACTGGCAGCGGGGGTTTTTTGTTGCATGCAGGTGGAAGGGGCGGATCAGGCGCTGAGCTGTGTTGCGGAGCGGCCGGTGATGGTGGCGGACACGACTTGCCCTTCGGATTGAGCGGTTTTGAACGTGACTTCGGTGAACTGCTCGGTCCGGCCCATATGCGGGTTTTCCATCAGGATGTGATGTATCTTGCCAACCTGGGCGGTCAGGTGCTTGGCAATCTGCACCTCGCCAGCGGCACGCAGACGGGCGGCGCGGGTTTTGATGACATTGCCGTTGACCTGCTGCGGAATGCGGGCAGCGGGTGTACCTTCGCGTTTGGAGTAGGGGAAGACATGCAGCCATGTCAGATCGCAATCGGCAACCAGCCTTAGCGAGTTTTCGAAATGGGCCTCGGTCTCGGTCGGGAAACCGGCGATGATGTCAGCGCCAAAGGTCATCTCGGGGCGCAGCTTGCGGGCCTCTTGGGTAAAGCGGATCGCATCGTCACGCAAATGGCGGCGTTTCATCCGCTTCAGGATCAGATCGTCGCCATGCTGCAGCGACAGATGCAAGTGAGGCATCAGGCGGCGTTCTGTGGCAATGGCCTGCATCAGGTTTTCATCGACCTCGATCGAATCGATCGAGCTGATCCGCAGGCGCGGCAAATCCGGCACCAGTTTGAGGATGCGCATAACGAGATCACCCAGCTTTGGCTGGGCAGGCAGGTCAGCCCCCCATGAGGTCAGGTCGACGCCGGTCAAAACGACCTCATTATAGCCCTTATCGACCAGACGCTTGATCTGGTCCACAACAACGCCCGCGGGGACGCTGCGCGAATTACCGCGGCCATATGGGATGATGCAGAAGGTACAGCGGTGGTCACAGCCATTCTGAACCTGTACATAGGCGCGGGAACGAGTGCCAAACCCGTCGATCAGGTGGCCAGCGGTTTCGGTAACCGACATGATGTCATCAACCTGGACGGCCTCGGTTTCACCAATGAAATCCGCCGCCATACCTTTCCAGGTTTCGGGTCGCATCTTTTCCGTGTTGCCAATGACGGCATCGACCTCTTCCATCTGGGAAAAGGTCTGCGGTTCTGTCTGCGCAGCGCAGCCGGTCACAATCAGCCGGGCATTCGGGTTTTCGCGGCGCAGTTTGCGGATTTCCTGCCGGGCCTTGCGCACGGCTTCGGCGGTCACGGCGCAGGTGTTCACCACCACCGCATCGGTCAGACCGGCCTGTTGCGACAGCTCTTTCATCGCCTCGGTCTCATAGGCGTTCAGGCGGCAGCCCAGCGTGGCGAATTTGGGCGGGTTCATCCCAGCGACCTCAGGAATTCCGGCGTCAGCAGGCCTGAGAAGACATGGGCGGTAGGGCCGGTCATCCAGACGCCATCGTCGCGCCAATCAATCCAAATCGTGCCGCCGTCCAGCTCGATCTGAACCTTGCGTCCGGTCAGGCCGCGCCGGGCTGCGGCCACGGCCGTTGCGCAGGACGAAGAGCCAGAGGCCAGGGTGATGCCAACGCCCCGTTCCCATACGCGCATGCGGATATGATCCGGACCGATCAGCTGTGCCACTTGTACATTGGTCCGTTCTGGATAGAGCGGATGATATTCATACCGTGCGCCGAACTCTGCCAGCGGAATCGCCTCGGCATTGTCGACAAAGAAGGTGCAATGCGGGTTTCCCATGCCGGTGGCGGTTGGGGCGCCTTCGATCGGCAGTTCCAAGGTGTCCACGTCTTCGGTCAGTGGAATCTCGTGCCAGTTCAGCTGCGGCAGTCCCATATTAACCGAAGTCAGCCCGTCCCCCGCATCGCTTGCATAGAGCGTTCCCCGCTCGGTGGTCAGGGTCAGGGTCTGTTTGCCGGTTTCCTCCATCAGAAACCGCGCGATACAGCGGGTGGCATTGCCACAGGCGGCCGAGGTCGAGCCATCGGCGTTGTAGAACACCAGATGGGCATCTGATGCGCCGTTTTCGATGACGGCGAGCTGATCAAAGCCGACCCCAAATTGCCGATGCCCAATGGCTTGAGCCAAGGCTGGTGTCACCCCGACCTCATGCGCGCGCGCATCCACAATGACAAAGTCATTGCCCAGCCCATGCATCTTCATAAAGGGCAATCCGGTGTTCTGAATTCCTTGCATGGCGGGCATATAACGTTGCTGCGGATGGGAATCCACCCTGTGGCGCAGATTCGTGAAAAAAGGGGTTGACCCCCTTGCGCCACCTGCCTAAGTAGGCCGCCTATCGGGACGCCGTTTCGAAAGAAACTACAGGCGTAACGAGGTGTGAAATAAGGTCTTGAACCCAGTCGGGAAAATGCCTTACAGAGCGCCACGGATCCAATGGATCCAAACAAAAGAGTGGGCCGTTAGCTCAGTTGGTAGAGCAACTGACTTTTAATCAGTGGGTCGCAGGTTCGAATCCTGCACGGCTCACCACTTTTTACATAGCACCAACGCGTTACGCAGGATCAGATTGATACGAACGTATAACAACACCGCATGTGCGATGATCTGCCGAGGAGATCCGTGGCGATTGTAGCTGATCGGCGATGGCTTCTTCGATGTCACCTTCGTCCAATAACGGGTGTGAGAAACCAAACGGCAAGTTGACGAGACAAAGCCCTTCGAAGTGCGGAAATCACTTTACGTTCAAGTGGTTGCGATTTCTGCTGACCTCTGAAAGTAAATGGTGCCTCAAGAGGGACTCGAACCCCCGACCTTGTCCTTACGAAGGACCTGCTCTACCAGCTGAGCTATTGAGGCAAGCGAGGCTCGTTTAAACCCTCGTGCAGGTGCTTGCAAGCGGTGAAATCCCGGGTTTCATGACCTTAGAAGCACCTGTTTCCGCATTTCGTTATCACCGTTCTTTGAGGGTCCGGCGCGCACTGGAAATCGGAACCGGGTTGACTGCAGTTATATATTTCGATATTTCATGAAATATGGAAATTACAGCAACAGAACAACTGGCGACTTTGGGTCACCCGCAACGGCTTTCAGTGTTTCGCATGTTGATGCGACGCTTTCCTGACGCTGTCCCGGCCGGAGAGCTTGCCTTGGGGCTGGGGATCAAGCCCAACACATTATCGAACTATCTGAACGCGTTGCGACAGGCAGGGCTGGTCCGGCAGAATCGGTCTGGTACCTCTTTGCTCTACTCGATCGAGATGCAGAATGTGCAGCAGATGCTGGATTACCTACTGAACGATTGCTGCCGCGGACGCCCCGAAATCTGTATCCCGTCAGGCTGGGAAAGCGACAGATCAGCGGACCGAAAATATAACGTTCTTTTCCTGTGCGTTGGCAATTCCGCCCGTTCGATATTTGCTGAATCTATCCTTCGCGCGCTGGCGGGTGAGCGTTTCAACGCATATTCTGCGGGAACGCAGCCTTCATCCGGGCTCAACCCTATAGCGGTGCAGGTCCTTAAGGACAAAGGGCATGACGTTTCGGCTCTGCGCTCGAAACATATGTCAGAATTTGCCACCTCTGACGTGCCCGAGATGGATTTTGTCTTTACCGTCTGCAATCAGGCCGCGAATGAGGAATGCCCGGCCTGGGATGGCCAGCCGATCAGCGGTCACTGGGGCGTGGTCGACCCGGTCATGGCGACAGGCACGAAGGCTGAAAAAAGCCTGGCCTTCCAGAACGCCTATGGTTCGCTCAGGCGCAGGATCGAGGCCTTTACCTCGCTGCCGGTCGAAAGCCTCGACCGGATCGCCTTGCAATCTGCTGTCGACGATATTGCCAGAACATCTGACGAGGACATGACATGACAACCTACGCTGTGAATGGCCTTGGCCGGATGGGCAAGCTGGCCCTGAAACCACTATTGGAGAAAGGCGCAAAGATCGCCTGGATCAATGACGGGATCGGTGATCCTGAAATGCACGCACATTTGCTGGAATTTGATACGGTTCATGGACGCTGGGAAGCAGATTTTGACTATGACAAAGACAGCGTCACCATAGAGGGTATGCGCTTGCCGTTTGTCGGTACCCGCGACCTGAACGCGCTGCCACTGGATGGGGTCGACGTGGTGATTGACTGCACTGGCGCCTTCAAAACCGAGACCAAGCTGGCGCCATATTTTGATGCAGGCGTCAGGAAGGTTGTCGTCTCGGCACCGGTCAAGGATGGCCCGACCGCCAATATCGTGATGGGCGTGAACGAAGGCACATATGATCCGAGCGCGCATCACATCGTGACGGCTGCCTCTTGCACCACCAACTGCCTGGCGCCGGTGGTCAAGGTGATCCACGAAAATCTGGGCGTTCGGCACGGGTCGATGACCACGATCCATGATGTGACGAATACGCAGACCATCGTGGACCGACCCGCCAAAGACCTGCGCCGCGCGCGCTCGGCTCTGAATTCGCTGATCCCAACCACCACCGGCTCGGCCACGGCAATCACCTTGATCTACCCCGAGCTGACAGGCCGGTTGAACGGCCACGCGGTCCGGGTGCCGCTGCTGAATGCCTCGCTGACCGATTGCGTGTTCGAAGTGGAGCGGGAAACAACCGTCGAAGAGGTCAACGCGTTTTTCAAAGAAGCCGCCGATGGAGATTTGAAGGGTATTCTGGGTTATGAGACCCGCCCTCTGGTCTCGACAGACTATACCAATGACCCGCGCTCCTCGATCATCGATGCCCCGTCGACCATGGTGGTGAATGGCACACAGGTGAAGATCTACGCCTGGTATGACAATGAGATGGGATACGCGCACCGTCTGGTCGACGTCGCCCTGATGGTCGGAGCAGCCCTGTGACCCAGAAGCCCGAAGGGTTGTCCGCCTATATCGCGGTCACGGCGGCCTATTGGGCATTCATGCTGACCGACGGCGCACTCCGTATGCTGGTGCTGCTGCATTTTCATACGATGGGCTTCTCTCCGGTCCAGCTGGCTTATCTGTTTGTACTGTATGAAATCGCCGGCATCGGCACCAATCTGGCGGCGGGCTGGCTAGCGGCTCGGTTTGGGTTGACCTCGACACTTTATGCGGGGCTTGGCCTGCAGGTGGGGGCGCTGCTGTTGCTGACTCAACTAGACCCTAATTGGGCAATTCCTGCCAAAGTGGCCTTTGTCATGATCGTTCAGGGTGCCAGCGGCGTGGCCAAGGATCTGGCCAAGATGTCATCGAAATCCGCTGTGAAACTGCTGGCTCCGACCGAGGATGGTGGCCTGTTTCGTTGGGTGGCCCTTCTGACGGGGTCCAAGAATGCCGTAAAGGGGTTGGGCTTTTTGCTGGGCGCAGGTCTGTTGGCAACGTTTGGCTTTAACTGGGCTGTCCTGGCCATGGCCAGCGTTCTGGGCGTCATCTTGATTTCGGTGATTTTGTTCATGCCGCCGGGCCTGCCCAAAGGGCGTAAAGGCGCAAAATTCTCTGAGGTTTTTTCGAAATCCCCCAATATCAACTGGCTGTGCCTGTCCCGCATGTTTCTGTTTGGCGCGCGCGATGTGTGGTTTGTGGTCGGGATTCCGATCTATTTCTATGCGGTATTGTCCGACGGGTCCGAAACCGGGAACCGAGCGGCCTTTTTCATGATCGGGACATTCATGGCGGCCTGGATCATCCTATACGGCGCAGTTCAGGCCAGCGCCCCAAAGATCCTGCGCGCCTCTGACCGGTCCGAGCCCCAATTAATCCGCGCCGCACGCGATTGGGCCGTAACCCTGTTCTGCGTGCCTGCCGCCCTGACCGTCGCTGTGGCTTTGTCCTCGGGGCCCGCCACTTGGCTGACCATTACGCTGGTGATCGGCTTGCTGATCTTTGGAGTGATCTTTGCCGTGAACTCCTCGCTGCACTCCTATCTGATCCTGTCCTTATCTCAGGCCGAGCGGGTCACGATGGATGTCGGTTTCTATTACATGGCCAACGCGGCCGGCCGATTGCTGGGCACAGTGCTGTCTGGCCTCACTTACCAGATCGGTGGTTTGGCAATGGTTCTGGGAACAGCCGCAACAATGGTCGCTCTGTCCGCGATGGCCTCGGACAGGATGCAGGACCGTTTGGCGGTGGGTTAGCATTCTCACCAAGCTTGCTCGCGAATGCGGCATGGACGTCATTATATTTGCGGATGAATTCTGTGACGGGACAAGTGGAATTAGCCCCTACATGTTACGCTATCCGGTAGAAACGCTTTGTTGGCGATGCCGCAGGGCATTTCAGCGGATCCAATTTGTTGTTTCAAAATCTCAGTGGCACACTCGGGAAGCGCGCAATGCCACGCGTTCGAAAGCTCACTGAAGCAAAAGACTATTTTGATTGGTACCCAAGCAATAAGGCTTGCAGTGGTTCGTGGCCGACCGCTCAGTCTTAACAATCCGATATCACTGCCCAGAGGCATTTGACCTGGAAAGCCACCACTCGAGTTGCATGAGGTCCGAGCATCAGCATTCCTTGGTCGGGTAGAAGTTAATGTCACACCACCGTGGCTATTCTGCAGCGTTCGGAACCGTCGCTTCTGCGTACATTCCCTTCACACGTTCCTTTGTTGGATCGAAATGCGGGAATGGCACGATCTTGGCTTTCAACCGCTTTTGTTGGCCGTCCAGCTGCCCGATTTCGATGTCCGCTCCAACGATGGCATGGGTAACCGAAACCCGACCCAAAGCGATGACCTTGCTGAGGATGGGTGATTTCATCGCGCTGGTAATCTCTCCGACCTGCGCTTTCCCAACGCGCACGCAGTCACCGGGTGAGGGGACAGTACCCCCTTCGATCTCAAATCCAACCAGTTTGCGGTGTGGGTGGGCCTTGCGCTCCTCTATCGCCGCCCGCCCGATGAAGTCGTCGGTCTTTGATTTCAGCGGCACAGTAAAGCCGATGCCGGCCTCGAACGGATCGGTCTGATCGTCGAATTCTGACCCGGCAAAGATCAGACCGCCCTCGATCCGCAACATGTCCAATGCGGCCAGGCCCAGAGGCGCAATGCCATACCCTTGCCCCACCTCCCAGACACGATCAAAGATTTCGACGGCATCCTTGGGATGGCAGAAGATTTCATACCCAAGCTCTCCGGAATAGCCGGTCCGAGAAATTACAACAGAAGTCCCCTGCACATCACCAACCCGCGCGACCGAAAGCCGGAACCACGGCAGTTCGTCGATCGTTGGTTGCTGAGGCGGTGTCCAGAATATCTTGGAAAGTATGTCGCGGCTATGCCGCCCCTGAACTGCAATGTTGTGCAACTGGTCCGTAGAGTTGCGCACCCAGACATTCATATTGCGTTTGAGCGCCTGTTCCTGCAGCCACAACCCGCTGGTGTCATTCCCACCGATCCAGCGGAAGTTCGTCTCACCCAACCGGTAGACGGTGCCATCGTCGATCATACCGCCGTGCTCGTAGCACATGGCCGTATAAACGACCTGACCAACGCTCAGCTTTTTCATGTTGCGGGTCACGCAAAGCTGCATCAGTTCTTCGGCGTCAGGTCCCACGACTTCGTATTTGCGCAGCGGGCTGAGGTCCATGACAGCAACCTTGTCCCGGCAAGCCCAATATTCGGCAATCGCGCCATGATTGGTCATCGTGTTGGGCAGCCAATAGCCGTTATATTCGACGAAATCACGGGTGTGCCGTGCAAAGCAGTCGTGAAACGCAGTTTTCTTGGTTTCTTCCACATCCGCCTCCGCAGATTTTCTATAGCCGTAGGATCTTTTGAAATCCTCGGTCGCCTTGTAAGTTCGCACCTGAATATCGGTTGGATTCCAGCCATTTGCTGGATCAATGTCGCAGGGACAGCCGGTGCTGACGCAGACCAGATCGGTCAGCGCGCGCAACAAGACGAAGTCACCGGGGCGCGACCAGGGGTCGTCCATGCCAATGGCGTTGGTGTCGTCTAGCATCGTGTTGAAAAAGAAGTTGATCGCAGGCCAACCACCACGTGGTTTGATGCCATACTGATCCAAGTCTTTATTGATATTGTCCGAGCAGTTCACGTGGCCGGGGTAACCGAGATCTTCATAATACCGCGCCGTACAGGCAAGGCCAAACGTGTCATGGCGTCCGCACGTATCCTGTACGATCTCTATCAGCGGTTCCTGATCTACTGACCAATACTTCGAAAAAATCCCCGGTTTCGGATACAAGCTGCCCATCAGGCTACGCGTTGTTGTGGGATCAATCTCGCGTTCGATCCCCTGATCCAGTGCGCGGCGGCTGAATGCCTGAAAATCGGAACACTCTCGGCCACGAATATCGACGATCTGGATGAATTCACCGGCCTTCACTTCGTATGAGTGCGCATTTCCCGGCTGAATATTGAAATCCTTAAGCGGATCGGCCAGCGGATCGGGTGGTCCGACATCGGGCTTTTCCAATCCGGGCGCTGAGCGCTGGATGTACAAGATGATATCCGTAGGAGGGTTGTTGTCCTCGGGGCGCATAGCCTTGCCTGGTGCAGCGACAATCAAAAGACCATCGCTTTCCGCCACGAAATGCACCATGTCGCCCGGGCGTGAACCGCCAGCGAATGCCCGGATTGCGTCACCTTTTCCGATGTCGAAGCCCGCGATTTCCAATGCACGCAGAACTTTTTTGCCAGATGCTGATCCATTTGCGAGGGTTGCGATCAAACCTTCGGGCCGTCCATGCCCCTGTGTGCCCAGCATGGCTGCATCGGAGCTTCGGTCAGGAGAAAAGAAGACCATCTCAGCCGGTTGCATCCCATCGCGGTCCAGCAGCGTGATGGTATCGCCCTTGGACACCGGTACCGCGCGCGACCCCATTCCGGGGATCGGGTGGCGTTCCGTTCCATGCGGCAGGATCGGAAGGCCGGGGGCCAGAACCCCGCTGCGTTCGAATGGAACTTCGAAGACCGGCTTCACATTCATAGTGTGTTTTCCTGAATGGCTTCGGTTGCACCACGATGGGTAACCACCAAGAGGCATCCCGCCTCGGTTCGCGAATAGTGGCTGAACCCGGCAGCAAGGCTGACAAAATCGCCGCTGCGATATCGAAACCCGTCGTGGTCGGTCAGATCGCCCTCAAGCACAAAGAACTCTTCCGGCCCGTAATGGACATGAGGGTTCGAACGTGTGCCTGGCGCCATCTTCATCAGATAGCTGCCTTGTCCGGTTTCTTCATCGAAACTGATATTCTTCCACCAGACCTGCGCATCGGGCAGGCCGTCCATCCGCATCCGGACAAATCCGGGGTCATCGAAGCGGATAACGGTGCGTGCGCTCTGCTGTTGGGCCATCTTAGTCGAGCCCCAACCGCTTTTTGCGCTGATCAGCCCAGCTGCTGATCGCCATGTCGAAGGTAAGCGCCATCAGCGAGACATTCATGCCGAGCACAAAGTTCTTGCCCAGTTCGGTACCTGCCAGAGTTCGTTGAAGTTCTTGCCCCAGATCCTGCGTTCCAATGAAGGCCGCGATAATGACCATGAAGAAGGCGAACATGATGGCTTGATTAAACCCGACCGCCATAGTTGGCAGCGCCAGAGGGAACTGAACCGACATAAGTTTTTGCCGGCGGGTCGAGCCGGACATATCTGCTGCCTCGGTCATTTCCGGCGGCACGTTGCTGAGGCCAATAATAGTGTACCGGATCAGCGGGACGGCGGCGAAGATCAGAATCGAGAACACAACCGCGACATCATTGACCCCGAACAACATGATCGCAGGGATCAAGTAAATGAAGCTGGGGAAGGTTTGCGCAGTGTCGCAAGCCAGCAAAATGCTCTTGGACCAACGCGCGGACCGTGCTGCGACAACGCCCAGGGGGATGCCGATCATGGTTGCCAGCGCAACGGCCGAGATCACTGTATACAAAGTGATAACCGACCGATCCCACCAGCCCGAGAACGCGACAATCGTAAAGAAGACTGCTGCGTAGATGCCGGGCTTTCGGCCACCAACCCAATAAGCAAAGGAAACAACCAGCAGGATGAACGCGGGAGTTGGAATGGCGAGTAGCGTATTCCGGAATGGAATCAGAACCTTGACGTTCAGAAACCAGCGTAACCATTCGGTTGTCCCTTTGATCATGTCGATGGCCAGGAACGACTTGATAACCACGTCGATTTCTTTGCCCTGGCTGAGATGCTGCTTGCGGCCAATTTCGGCCAGGATCGGGAAGACCTGAGACAGCAGAGTGAACCCAACAAACAGACCCAGTGCGACCAGCGAAATCTGGTGGCGCTTCCACCACGGGGTGCCGCGTTCGAAGTGCACTGGCTGTTTGACGACCCAGGCCTTTGACATCCGATCCAACGTGACAGCCAGAAGGACGATGGTTACGCCAATCTCGAAAGAACGGCCCAGCTTGAAACTACCCATCATCGCCAGCAGTTTCGCGCCAAGACCGGGCATTCCGATAAAGGCGGTCAGAACAACCATCGCAAGACACAACATGATCACCTGATTGACGCCGACCAGAACCTCGGTCCGCGCGGCTGGAACGTAGACGTGGCGCAACATCTGCCATTTGGTACATCCAGACATCTGGCCTGCTTCGATCACTTCGGGGCTGACTTTTTTCAAGCCCAGAGTGGTCATCAGGATCATCGGCGGGATGGCAAAAGTAATTGTTGCGACGGCCCCAGCTGTCGGTCCGACCTTAAAAAAGATCACTGCTGGCAAGAGATACGTAAAGAAGGGCAGGGTTTGCAGCACGGACAGCATGGGTTTCAGCATCCGCTCGAACCAGCTGTATTTCCAGGCGGCGATGCCCAGTATCAAGCCCAAAAGAAACGCCAGCGGTGCGGCAACCACGATGACAGACATCGTCTGCATGGCGATCTTCCACTGCCCGATCGCGGCCGTCCAGATGAAGGTTCCCGCGCCTAATGCGGCCAGACGCCAACCACCTACGGCGTAGCCGACGACGGCTGCCACTGCGGCGATTGCGGACCATGGGATCGGACCTAGATTGGGCCAACGGCGCTTGCCTTCCAGAAGGTTCGCTGACGTATCCAGCAGGAACTCAAGCGGACCTTCGGCGATAAATCGTGTGACATAGATCAGGCCAAGATCATTTTGGATAAAGTAGAAGACTGCATCCAGAACCTGCGCCGTCGGCGGAATCGCGGCTTCGGGGATGCGGTTTAGCCATTCGGGAAGAACTCCGACAGCTTTGGCAACGATCAGCACGAAGGCGGCGGCCAGAAGTGTAGTCAGGACTCTGGTTTTTCCCCACGTCCCGTCTGAAGTGTCCGGTACTTCGGTGGACAGCGCCGCCATCATTCAGCTCCAAGCAGAACATTCAATGCGGCGTCACGTTCCAGAACACCGGTGACAACGCCATTGTCATCCGCCACCGGCAAAAGAATGCGGTTATCGTTGACAAGAACCCGCGCCAGTTCGTGAATGGTTGATCCACCATTGATTGGTGCGCCCTCCAAGGCATGACCGTTCACAGGTTTTGCCAGGCCTTTGGCATGTACGACCCGGGCCTTGTCGACATCTTCGGTAAACTTGGCCACGTACTCGGTGGCAGGGTTCATCACAATCTTGTCGGGGGTGTCACATTGTTCGACCGCGCCGTTGCGCATGATTGCAATCCGGTCTGCCAGACGTAGCGCTTCGTCAAAATCATGCGTGATGAAAACGATGGTTTTGCCCAGCATCTCTTGCAATCGCAGGAATTCATCCTGCATTTCGCGGCGGATCAGTGGATCAAGCGCCGAGAATGGCTCGTCCAGAAACCAGATATCGGGTTCAATGGCGAGCGACCGGGCGATTCCGACTCTTTGCTGTTGGCCGCCGCTCAATTCCCGTGGGAAGTATTCTTCCCGACCTTCAAGGCCCACCAACTTGATGACTTCCAGCGCGCGTTCGCGCCGATCATGACGATCTTGTCCGCGCATTTCCAACGGAAAGGCCACGTTGTCCAAAACCGTGCGATGTGGCAGCAGTCCGAAAGACTGAAACACCATGCCCATCTTGTTTCTGCGCAATTCAATCAGATCGCGCTCGCTCAGGCTCATGATGTCCTGACCGTCAATCTCAATCGTTCCGCCTGTAATGTCGTGCAGGCGCGAAAAACAACGTACCAGCGTCGACTTGCCTGACCCTGACAAACCCATGATGACCAGCATTTCGCCACGGCCAACCTCAATCGAGACATCCTTGACACCGGCGATATACCCATCTGCACGGATTTCATCAAAACCGCGGCCAGCGGGCATGGACTTCAGGTAGCTCTCTGGCGAGGGCCCAAACAGTTTCCATACATTTTTGGCTGAGATGACAGGCGCTGTGGCGGACATGGCTGCCTAACTTTCTTGTTGAGCGCGGCCTTGCATCGATCAGATGGTCAAGGCCGCGCCAGTTTCGGTGGATGTAGCCGGATTATGAGCTGCAGGAACTGATCCAAGGATCGACGACAGCGCGGTTGGCGTCCAGCCATTCTTCGGCGGCTTCTTCCGGTTCAAGCTCATCAGTATCGACCAGCTTCGCCATCTCAGCAATCTGCGGATTGGTGAAAGAAATCTCTGTCAGGGCGCAATACGCGGCCGGCCATTTGTCTTTCATACCATCCCAGGCTGCCTTTTTCAGGTAACCTTTGGCGGGGTTGCCGCAATCATACAACGCATTCGGGTTAGGACCCTTGGCTGGGTCTTTGTCGCATCCGTCTTCCCATGCTGGGAACTCAACGAACTCACCAGGCCAGACGGCTTCGGCAAAGTTTGGCGTCCAGTTAAAAACCAGTACCGGTGTTTTGTCGGCCTCAGCCGCGCCTATCTCGGCCCAAAGGGCTGCGGCGGAACCCGCATTGATCACGGTAAAGTTCAGATCAAGTGCTTCGGCGCGTTCTTTACCATGCTTCAACCAGTCAACTGGACCATCCAGATACCGACCCTTGTCGCCGGTTTCGGCTGTCGCGAACAGGTGTGCGCAGTCGTTCAATGCATTCCAATCTGGCAGGCCCGGGCAGGATTCCTTGGTCCACATGGGATACCACCAATCCTCACGTGTAACGGCGTCATGATCGCCTGCGTCATGCAGGCCACCTTTTTCCAATGCCGCCCTGTAGGACGCGCCAAACGCGCCTTCCCAGACTTCCATCTCCAACGCCACATCGCCCAGGCGCACCGATTCATAGACCGCCTGGCTGTCGGTGGTGACGTATTCGACGTTGTTGCCCATCTCTTCAAAGATCAGGCCGACAACGTTCGACATCACGATCTGGCTGGACCAATTGTGAATTGGGATCACGATCGGGTCGCTGCTGTCTTCTGCAGTCGCCCCTGTTCCCGCAACTGCTGCCAAAGTTGCAGCAGAAAGGAGGTTTGTAAGTTTCATGTTTGCTCCCTGAGTGATGTTCATTTTTTAGGTTGTGGACTCTTCCGGCCCCGAATTTGTGCATTCTGCGCAGAATCGCCCCAGACGCAGAACAGAAATTTGAGGGTCTTTGACCATAAATTCTTGAGGCTAACCCGACTTTTTGCTATCTTAACAATTAGTTGCCTGATCGATTGCCCGCAGATGAGGCCAAATGTTTTTCGATCGCTATAACGTCCAGTTCGGGAATCCGCTCTGAAATGCCAAAGAAAACTTCAGTCACAGGGAAAGTCCTTCCGCCGCTCGACTATTTGTTGGCGTTTGAAGCTGCCGCAAAGGCGCAGAGCTTTGCGCAGGCCAGTAAGGTTCTGAACATCTCTGAAACGGCGATCAGCCGCAAAGTGCGGTTGCTAGAGCAACACTATGATGTGCCGTTGTTTGTGCGAGGGCACCGATCTGTTTCGCTTACCCAACAAGGGGCCATCCTGCTGGCAACCGTGGAGAAGTCGCTGGACCTGATGCGGGATGTCAGCCGGGATATGCTGGCCAAACATCAGGCCAACACGGTATCGATCTCCGCCACCAACTCTGTCGCGTCTCTTTGGCTGATGCCGCAACTTCGCAAGTTCAACAAATCAAATGGCCGCATCCGTATTTCGCTGGTCTCTTCTGACAGCGACGCAGAGTGCCTGTCGGATTCGATGGACTTGACGATCCTGCGTGGAGATGGCGATTGGCCGGGATACGAGGCACAGCTTTTGTTCGGAGAAACCGTATTTCCGGTCTGCAGCCCAGAGTATCTCAAGAGCAACCCCAAAGCGGCAGATATATCTGCGCTGCCGGAACTGGACCTTATTGAAGTCGCCAGTGGTCATGCAGAGTGGATGACATGGCGCACTTGGTTCAGTGGCAATGGGGTATCGACGTCCTCGATGGAACAGGCAGTGGAGTTCAATACCTATCCGTTGTCAGTGCAAGCAGCTGTCGATGGACTGGGAATTGCATTGGGTTGGGCCCATCTTGTTGACCCATTGCTTGAAAGCGGCACCTTGGTCAGACCGGTTCAGGGCGCATCAGTGCGAACACAGTCCGGATACTACCTGTTAAAAAGGCCTCTTCACAAAGCTTTCCCAGAGCAGCGCATCGTTGAAGATTGGTTGCTTGGTCTCAGCGCGGGTCGGAAAAGATACGCCTGATCGCTGTGGCCAGCCTCTGTTTCCTAATGATGAATCGAGTAGCACTTTCAGGGAGTGTTAAACTCGCATATTGACCCTAGGGAATAAATATTTACTTTAAAGAAAAATATATGCGAATCTGGTTCGGCTCCTTGCCGTTCTGGTTGGAACACTATTGGCCTATTTTATGCAGGGAGACCGAAACCCAATGAGCTATAAATCTGACATCGAAATTGCGCGTGAGGCGAAGAAGAAGCCGATTCAGGAGATTGG
>NZ_JBXWNE010000016.1:0-95704 GCF_059610225.1 Ruegeria sp. YTSA105 | reverse complement strand
CAGCCCGCAAAATCAACCAACTTCCCACCCAACTCAACATGCAAACCATGCAAAGGTGTGCGCCTAATATCCGTCATTTCAGGTACCTTTCGATCAGCGGGACTGGTCACGAACAACCATGACGGTGCAATGCGCATTGCGCACCACACGTGCCAGGTTCGGACCAATTTCATAATTCGGGAAATCGCCCTTGGTCGACGCCATGACGATCATGTCGAAGCCCTCTTTGTGAGCGAGCTTCAGAATTTCGCGGTAGACGCTGCCCTCTTGGACATGGACAGCAACGCCCGCGGCGTCACCATTATCCAAGATGGCCTGAACCGCGTTGCGCACATGCTCTTTGGCACCGGCGCCATAATTGGCGGGCAGGTTCGGCAGCTGGATGATCTCGGGGATGACGGCGACCGCATGCAGCTCGGCACCGTAGAATTTCGCCTGTTCCAATGCGACCGGCAATGCCTGTTTCCAGGAACGGTCGTCAGAGTGATCAATCGGCAGCAGGATTTTCGTGGCCATCACGCCTCTCCTCGAGATAGGAATTCTGTTTCAAGTCGGGGGGCCGGAATGGCCCCCCGTAGGTTTTCAGTGCCCGGTTTATTCGGCAGGCGTGCCGCCCGGCTCTTCTGACTTGCCACCGGAGGCAAAGAACTCTTTCGTCAATTTGAAGACGATTGGGCTCAGCAATGCCAAGGCGATTAGGTTCGGGATAGCCATCATGGCGTTCAGCGTATCTGCAAGCAGCCAGATAAAGCCCAGATCCGCGGTTGCGCCGAAGTAGATCATGATAATCCACAGAATGCGGTACGGCATCAGGGATTTGACACCCAGCAGGAATTCGACGCATTTCTCTCCGTAGAATGACCAGCCGAGGATGGTGGTGAAGGCGAAGATCGACAGCGCGATGGCGATCAAGTAGCCACCAATGCCCGGCAACGACATTTCGAAGGCGGCCGAAGTCAACGCGGCACCGGATTCACCCGTGGTCCACGCACCTGAGGCGATGATTGCCAAACCGGTGATCGAGCAGACGATGATAGTGTCGATGAACGTTCCCAGCATCGCGATCAGGCCCTGGTTTACCGGACCTTTGGTTTCGGCTGCTGCGTGCGCGATCGGGGCGGAACCCAGACCGGCTTCGTTCGAGAAGACACCGCGCGCCACACCAAAGCGGATGGCGGCCCAAACGGCTGCGCCCGCAAAACCACCTTCGGCGGCCGAGGGTGTGAAGGCGTAGGTGAAGACCAACGACACAGCATTGCCGATTTCACCGATATTGATCAGCAGAACCAGCAGACCCGCGATGATATAGGCAATCGCCATGAACGGAACCAGTTTACCGGCAACGGCACCGATACGCGTGATACCACCCAGGATTACAGCGGCGGTCAGAACCATCAGCACCACACCGGTGACCGAGGTATTCAGGCCGAAATTGGCTTCGAGAACCTGTGCAACACCATTGGCTTGCACACCGTTGCCGATACCAAAGGCTGCAACTGCGCCGAACAGGGCAAATGCAACACCCAGCCAGGCCCATTTCGCACCCAGACCGTTCTTGATGTAGTACATCGGACCACCGACAAAGTTGCCCAGCTCGTCCTTCTCACGGTATTTCACCGCCAGAACAGCCTCGGCATATTTGGTGGCCATGCCCACCAGGGCGGTCATCCACATCCAGAACAAAGCGCCCGGACCGCCCAGGAAGACAGCAGTAGCAACACCGGCGATGTTACCCGTACCAATGGTCGCCGACAGCGACGTCATCAGTGCGTTGAACGGGCTGATCTGCCCATCGCCCTGACTTTCTCGACCGGCGAACAGCAGCTTAAAGCCCGTGCCGATACGCAGGATCGGCATGAATTTCAGCCCCACCTGCAGGAAGAAGCCAACGCCAAGAATGAGGACCAGCATCAGCGGCCCCCACACGACGCCATTGATGGCCCCTACGATTGAATTTAACGCTTCCATGGTATTCCTCCCTAGCGCGTTTGGATTATGCCCCGGCAGCAATCGCCCTTTGGCGAGCTTGCTTGAGGGCGGCAAAGTCTTCGTCCGCGTGGAACGACGAACGGGTCAGCGGCGTGGCTGACACGTGCAGAAAGCCCTTTGAGCGTGCGATCTGCTCAAGCTGAGCGAATTCTTCCGGTGTCCAGAACCGGTCAATCGGGTGATGTTTTGCGGTCGGCTGCAGGTATTGCCCCACTGTCAGAAAATCGACATTCGCGGCGCGCAGGTCATCCATCACCTGCCGCACATCGCCAAGGCTTTCACCCAGCCCGACCATCAGGCCCGATTTGGTAAAGATCTCGGGGTTGGCGCGCTTGGCATCGTCCAACAGACGCAGCGAAGTGTAATACCGCGCGCCCGGACGCACCGTGGGATACAGATGCGGAACCGTTTCGAGATTGTGATTGAATACGTCGGGGGCGGCCGCAAATACCAGATCGGCCGCGTCCCCTTTGCCCAGAAAGTCGGGGGTCAGAACTTCTACCGTTGTGCCGGGATTCTGGTGGCGCACAGCACGGATGGTTTGGGCAATATGTTCAGCGCCGCCATCAGCCAGATCATCCCGGTCAACCGAGGTGATCACGACATGACGCAGGCCCAGCTTTTTCACCGCAACGGCCACACGGCCGGGTTCGAACTGGTCCAGAGCGTCGGGGCGGCCAGTGGCAACGTTGCAGAAGGAACAGCCGCGGGTACAGACCTCGCCCATGATCATCATGGTGGCGTGGCGCTTGGACCAGCATTCGCCGATATTTGGGCAAGCCGCCTCTTCGCAAACGGTCGCCAGATTATGGTCACGCATCAGGCGGCGGGTTTCGTAAAATTCTGCGCTTTCAACCCGTTTCTTCCGAATCCATTTCGGTTTACGCGGAATGACACTGTCAGCCTTTTTGGCTTTTTCCGGGTGGCGAGGGCGAAGCTGGATGGTCATCTGGCTGATCCTCGTTAAGCGTGAATCGCACGGCCCAGGGCGTCAAGGCAGGCCTCTTTGACCGCCTCGCCCATTGCAGGGTGCGCATGACAGGTTGCGGCAACTTCGGAAACGGTAGCGCATTTGGTCATTGCCAGAACCAACTCGGCAATCAGGTCGCCGCCATGCGCTCCGCAGATATGCGCGCCGAGGATCTTGCCGCTGGGATCGGCCAGCACCTTGACCGCACCGTCGGTTTCGCCGGTCGAGCGCGCGCGCGAATTTGCCATGAAGGCGAACTTGCCGACCGCGTAGTCAGTGCCAGCCTCTTTCAGCGCCTCCTCGGTCAAACCGACCGAGGCGACCTCGGGGTCGGTGTAAACCACGCCCGGAACGGTGTTGTAATCCACATGCCCGGCCTGACCGGCCAGGATTTCGACACAGGCGACGCCGTCTTCTTCGGCCTTATGCGCCAGCATTGGCCCTGGCACACAATCACCAATCGCATAGATACCGGGCACCGAGGTCTGGAACGCTCCATCGACCTCGATAAAACCGCGTTGGTTGATGGCAACGCCCAGATCTTCCAACCCCAGTCCGCGCGTCACAGGGCGACGGCCTACGGCGATCAGGACCTTGTCGGCCTCGATCACTTCTTCCTTGTCCTTGCCAACCCGGTCCACGATCAGGGACAGGCCCGCGTCGGTTTTCCCGACCGATTTCAGCGCCCTGCCCAGTTGGAATTTCAGCCCGCGCTTTGACAGGGCGCGCTGTGCCAGCTTGGCGATCTCTCCATCAATGCCGGGCAGAACACGGTCGAGATATTCAACCACCGTGACTTTGGCACCCAGACGCGCCCAGACCTGACCCAGTTCCAATCCGATGACACCGGCACCGATCACCACCAGATGATCCGGCACGGTGTCCAGCGCAATCGCCCCGGTCGAGCTGAGGATATCTTGCTCGTCAATCTCAATCCCCGGCAGCGAGGTCGGCTCGGATCCGGTGGCGATCAGGATATTCTTTGCCTCATGGATCGTGTCGCCGACCTGAACCTGCCCTGCAGCCGGAATGCTGGCCCAACCTTCGAACAGGTCGATACCGTTCTTTTTGAACAGGAATCCGATCCCTTTGGTCAGGTCACCAACGATCTTGTCCTTGCGCCCCATCATCGCGCCGATGTCGATGCTGGCCCCCTCGACCTCTATGCCATGGGAGGAGAGATGGCTGATCTCGGCATATTTGGCCGAGGAGGTCAGCAACGCTTTGGAGGGTATGCACCCCACATTCAGACAGGTCCCGCCAAGAGCACCCCGCCCCTCGACGCAAGCGACATTCATGCCCAGCTGAGCGGCACGAATGGCCGCTACATATCCGCCGGGGCCACCGCCAATAACGATCAGGTCATAGGTGCTCATGATTTAACCTCAGTAGATCGGATGGCTCGCGCACAGGGCGCGGACTTTTTCACGAGTTTCTTTTTCGACGGTCGCATCCCCGTCAGACGACTGAGCCAAAGCGTCCAGCACGTTGCCAATCAGATGACCGATCGTTGTAAACTCTTCGGGGCCAAATCCACGGCTGCATCCGGCAGCGGTGCCCAGACGAATACCACTGGTAATCGTTGGCTTTTGCGGATCGCCGGGAACACTGTTTTTGTTGCAAGTAAAACCTGCACGCTCAAGCGCGGCCTCGGCATCTTTGCCAGTCACGCCGATGGGGCGCAGATCGACCAACATCAGATGGTTCTCAGTTCCGCCGGAAACGATGTCACAGCCTCTCGCCATCATCACATTCGCCAAAGCCGCCGCGCTGTCGACTACGCGCTGCATGTAGGTTATGAACTCAGGCTTCAAAGCTTCACCAAAGGCTACAGCCTTTCCCGCGATCACATGCATCAGCGGGCCACCCTGCAGACCCGGAAACACTGCCGAGTTGATCTTTTTGGCGAGTGTTTCATCATTGGTCAGGATGATCCCACCGCGTGGTCCACGTAGGGTCTTATGAGTGGTCGACGTCACCACATGAGCGTGCCCAATAGGCGACGGATGCAGCCCAGTCGCCACCAGCCCCGCGATATGCGCCATATCTGCCAGCAGCCAGGCCCCAACCTTGTCAGCGATTGCCCGAAAGCGCGCAAAGTCGATTTTTTGCGAATAGGCCGATGCGCCCGCGATGATCAGCTTGGGCTTCTCAGCTTCTGCCAATGCCTCGACCTGATCATAATCAATCAGCCCGGCATCGTTCAGACCGTATTGCACCGGACGGAACCATTTGCCCGATTGCGCGGGTTTCGCGCCGTGGGTCAGGTGCCCGCCAGCATCCAGCGACATTCCCAATATCGTGTCACCGGGGCTAAGCAGCGCCAGCTTGACCGCTCCATTCGCCTGAGCGCCGGAATGAGGTTGTACGTTTGCGTATTCGCACCCAAACAGTTTCTTCAACCGCTCGATAGCTTCGGATTCGACCTCGTCGACATATTCGCAGCCACCGTAATACCGGCGACCGGGATACCCTTCGGCGTATTTGTTGGTCAGCACAGACCCCTGCGCATCAATCACCGCCTGCGAGACGATGTTTTCAGATGCGATCAGTTCGATCTGATCCGCCTGACGGGCACCCTCACGGGAAATCGACGCAGAGATTACCGGATCGGCCTCAGCCAGCGACGTTTTAAACATGGTCTCCTCCCACGGTTCCGAATCCAATTCGCGAAACTTTGTTTCCTATAGTGGAATTTTAATCCTTAAGGCAACATTTTTCTTACTATGGTGAATTTGATTTTGATTGGAAATTATGCAAGCATCGATAAAACAGGGGGATTTCACGTGGCAGAAGAGAACTTAACGGATGTTTCCGGAATGGACGAACAGGACGAAGGTATGGCTCTGGGCCGCTCGATCCGCGACGCGCGCCGTGCAAAAGGCTGGACTTTGGAAGAAGCCGGTCGTGCTGCCGGGATCGGTCGATCAACCCTGTCAAAAATCGAAAACAACCAGACAAAGCCCAGCTTTGATATTGTTCGGCGGCTCACACAGGCGCTTGACCTCAGCACACCGCAGCTGTTTCTACAGTCCGGTCAATCGGGTATATCAGGCCGTCGCGATTATACGCCCAAGGGCGACGGTGACATCAAGGACACCTCCACATATATCCATGAATTGCTGTGTTCAGAGCTGACCAGCAAACGGATGCTGCCCTATATCGCGACAATCAAGGCGCGCGACATTTCCGAATTTGAAAACTGGATTCGCCATTCTGGAGAAGAGTTCATGTTTGTCCTCAGCGGAGAGCTGACTTTTGTGTCGGAACACTACCGACCGCTGCCGATGAAAGCCGGGGACTCGCTCTATTATGACAGTGGAATGGGGCACGGCTGTATTTCAACCAGTACCGAAGATGCCCGTGTGCTTTGGGTATCGCTGGAATAGCCCACTAATAGAGTGACGTCACCCAACTTGCGAAAACCTGTACCTCGATGCGGTCTTCAGCGCCTTTGCGCTTAACCAGATAGTGCGAAGGTTGAATGGGCAGGCGGTAATCAAAAGGTGCCACCAGCAAACCCTGCTTAATGTACTCATGGGCAAAGCTTTCTAATACCATGGCCGCGCCCTGCCCCGCCGTGACGGCCTGCAAGGCCAAAAATGACGAATCCATTCGAAGCGTTCTGGAGGGCGCGCCCAAATTGAGCGTGTATTGATCAGACAATCTCATCCAGTCATTCTCGGACCCTTTGATTGCGACGACCCGGCCCTGGGCCAGATTTTGAATGCTCAGATCTGCGCCAAAAGATGCCGCATAATCGGGATGGCAGACCGGCACCGCACATTCATGGCCCAGATGCGAGACGATCCCGTCATCCCAGTCACCATAGCCGAACCGGATATCAATATCGCTTTCTTCCTCTCCAAACCGGTTCGCCCAGACGAAGGTGGAGAGGTCCACTTCGATGTCGGGGTGCAGGTTTTCAAACTCAAACAGTCTTGGTGCGATTACCAGCCCCGCACATGAGATGGAGGCCCGTATTTTGACCACCCGCCTGCGGGAATTGGTGAAAAGGCCGCTGGTTGCGTCTCTTAACTCGGAAAACGTCTTTTGAACCGGCATCGCATAGGCCCGCCCGATTTCGGTCAGGGCAACCCCGCGCGGCAAGCGTTCGAACAGGGATACGTTTAGGTGCTTCTCTAACAACCGTATCTGCTGACTGACGGCGGCTGATGTCAGCCCCAGCTCTTCTGCTGCCGCAGAGAAACTGTTGTGACGCGCGGCAACTTCAAAAGCCCGCAACCAGGTGACATGGGGCAATTTCGCCATTTCTTACCTTCAATGAAAATTATGCCTAATGGGTAATATACATTGTTTGAATTGACAATCTTTGCGTGCAAATCATGGGGCCTATTACCCAAAACGGTTCGAGATGACGCAGACCTTCGACTATATCATCGTGGGCGCCGGATCTGCCGGCTGCGTGCTGGCAAACAAGCTGAGCGCGTGTGGCAGCCATAAAGTGTTGCTGATAGAAGCCGGTGGAACCGATCGCCGTTTCTGGATCAATGTACCGCTGGGATACGGCAAAACCTTCAACGATCCCAAGGTGAACTGGTGTTACTCTGCCCAGGCTGATCCCGGGTTGAACAACCGTCAGGCCTATTGGCCGCGCGGGCGGGTTATTGGCGGATCAAGCTCGATCAACGCCATGGCATATTTGCGAGGCCTCTCGCATGATTTTGATGACTGGGCCAAGGCAGGCGCAGAGGGTTGGAACTGGGAAACGGTTCGCCAGACATATGAGGCGATCGAGACCCATGTCGAAAGAGGCCAAACACCTTCGTCAACGGACGGACCACTTGTGGTCAGTGATGTCAGTGAGGGCATGCACCCGTTTTCGCGCCACTTTCTGGAGGCCTCACGGCAGATGGGCTGGCATGTTTCGGACAATCTGAACGGTCAGGACGCCGAAGGGATGATGAACCTGCGCAGCACCGTCAAAAACGGCCGCCGCTGGTCATCCGCTGCTGCGTTCCTGCGCCCTGCCCTGAAACGCGGCAATCTGCGGTTGGTATCCAATGCTCTGGTGCAGAACGTCATTCTGGATCAGGGCAAAGCCACCGGTGTCCGCTATCACGTTGGGGGTCAAATGGCCGAGGCCATGGCGACCCGTGAAGTTATCCTATCTGCCGGAGCCGTAAACTCGCCACAGCTCTTGCAGCTTTCGGGGATCGGGCCTGCGAACCTGTTGAAAAAGCACGGCATCAAAGTGCGCCATAACCTGTCGCAGGTTGGACAGGGATTGCAGGATCATCTTGGCATATCCCATTTCTTTCATGCGACCGAGCCGACATTGAATAATACGCTAGGCAATCGGTTGGGACAGATGTTGTCCGGTATTCGTTATATGTTGACCTGCAGCGGGCCACTCAGCGTCCCCGTCAACCAGGTCAGCGGCTTTGTGCGTTCGGACGAAACCGCCGAATTTGCTGATATGCAAATCTATTGCAATCCGATGTCCTATAAGACCGACACCAAAGGACAGCCGGGCGTTGATACCGAAGCAGGCTTTCTTCTGTGCGCCCAGCCCTGCAGGCCGACAAGCAGAGGGGAGATCAACATCCGTTCGGCAGATCCCATGGAGGCACCCGCCATCCAACCGAACTCTCTCTCCACAAACCATGACTGCGACATGGCTATCAAAGCGGGTCGGGTGTTACAGAAGCTGGCGCAGACTGAGGCGATCCGCAGTGTTACGCGGACCCGAATAGAACCAGATGTTACGCGGATGAATGACGACCAGCTGTTGGAAAATTTCCGCGCCAACGCCGGAACTATATTTCATCCAAGCTGTACATGTCGCATGGGGACATCGGAACAGGCTTCAGTTCTGGATTCTCGACTGCGGGTGCATGGTGTGGCAGGCCTTAGGGTGGTCGACGCGTCCTCGTTTCCGAGCATCACCTCGGGCAACACCAATGCGCCTGTGATGATGCTGGCCGCGCGCGGCGCGGACCTCATTCTGGAAGATGCCACAAAGCGCATGAACGCTTGAAGCAGAGGGAAAGAGACCGTCTTACAGAATATTTGGTCTGGAAAGGGGCCTCATTCCCTGATCAGGAAAAGTGCAACGCATAGACGTTGTTCAAATACTTCTGATCGTCGATCTGAAAGTGGGTCTCTCCAATGAACTCAAAACCCTTGGCCAGATAGAACTTGATGGCCGAGGTGTTCTCAGCATTGGCCATCAGCCAGACCACATCTGCCCCCTGATCCCGGCAATGTTCCAGCGCGGCTGCCAAAAGACGCCTTCCGATACCTTTTCCGTGATGGCGCGGCTGGACGTAGAATGTCGATATCTCCATGCCCCACCACCCGGAAACAGGGGCGATGCGTGCAGGGGAAACACGGATGAACCCGTCAATCCCCTGATTATTGTCGGACACCAGAATGAATTCATCCGGGTTTTGAATCTGTTCTAATACTTTGCTTGTTGTGAATTCCGACAAGGCGAAATCTGCAAAAATCCCACTGACACCATGTTTGAGGTAGGTTCCGATCCATACTTCAATCGAGATGGCAGCGATACTGGACGCATCTGACTTTTCTGCAGTTCGCAATGCCAAGGCGCTTAGGTATTAAACAAGAAGTGCATCACATCGCCATCCTTGACGACATAGCCCTTGCCTTCGGCGCGCATCTTGCCTGCCTCTTTGGCGCCTTGCTCTCCGTTTGCCGAAACATAGTCGTCATAGGCGATCGTTTCAGCACGGATGAAACCCTTTTCGAAATCGCCATGGATCACGCCAGCAGCCTGCGGCGCGGCGGTGCCGGTGCGGATGGTCCAGGCGCGGGCCTCTTTCGGGCCGACGGTGAAATAGGTTTCCAGCTTCAGCAGGTCGTAGCCTGCGCGGATCAGACGGTCGAGACCGGGCTCTTCCAGCCCCATTTCCTCGAGGAACATCTGCGCTTCGTCCTCTTCCAGCAGGCTAATCTCTTCTTCGATCTTGGCACTGATAATGACGTGCGAGTTGCCTTGCGCTGCGGCCATTTCAGCCACACGGGCTGAATATTCATTGCCCTCGGCGGCCTCTTCTTCGGAGACGTTGCAGACATAGAGAACCGGTTTGGTGGTCAGCAGTTGCAGCATTTTCCACGCCTTGTCGTCTTCGTCGCTAACTTCGACCAGACGCGCGGGTTTGCCGTCTTCCAGCATGGCCTGCGCTTCGGCAAGCAAACGTTCCTGTTGCTGTGCCTCTTTGTCGTTGCCCTTCAGCTTGCGCACCAGATTGGCACGGCGCTTTTCGATACTTTCCAGATCGGCCAGCATCAGTTCGGTCTCAATCGTATCGGCATCCGCCACGGGATCGACGCGGCCATCGACATGGGTCACATCACCATCTTCGAAGCAGCGCAACACATGAGCGATGGCGTCAGTCTCACGGATGTTGGCCAGAAACTGGTTGCCCAACCCCTCGCCCTTCGAGGCGCCCTTTACCAGGCCCGCGATATCCACAAACGTCATTCGCGTCGGGATGATCTGCTTTGAACTTGCAATCGCCGCCAGCTTGTCCAGCCGGTCATCGGGCACCGCCACATCACCCACATTGGGTTCAATGGTGCAGAACGGGAAATTCGCCGCCTGAGCAGCCGCTGTCTTGGTCAGCGCATTGAAGAGAGTCGACTTGCCCACATTCGGCAAACCCACGATTCCCATTTTAAAGCCCATCTCGGCCTCCTGAAGCGATACGACGGCGTCTTCTATTCACGTCCGGGCAAATGCGCAACCCGGACGGCGTTAACAGGTCGAGTCCCAGTTGCAACATCACTTATCTGTTAATCAAACGTGTACTTCGAATACTTGATTCTGCCACTGCCACGTCACCAACTGACAGGGAGTTGAGAAAACCAAGAAGTACCGAGATGAAAACACTTTTCTTAATGAGCACTTTGCTGGCCACCACGACCATGGCACACGGGCAGTCCATCGTATTGGGAGCAGGATATGCGGATTTCACCCACACCAGCAGCAATGATCAGGCGGTCGTGTCACTGGAATACCAGCACAGCCCGTTTCACGAAGCCACGCGCCTCAGTGCTGGCTGGGGTGTGGCTCTGACGGTGGATGCAGATGCCGACACGCATATTGGCGCCGGTTTGGTCGGTCTCTATACGATCTCTGATCGGTGGTTCGCAGAGGCCAGCGTGATGCCTGGCTACTACAACGCCTCAAATGATGACAATGATCTCGGCGGAAATTTCCAGATCCGCAGCCTTTTCGGAATTGGATATGCCCTGGAAAACGGAAACAAGCTCTCGCTGGCCATCACCCATAATTCGAACGCGAGCACGGACAGTTTCAATCCCGGCGTCAACTCAGTGTTCATGCGTTATCACTACGGGTTCTGAAGCAATCTGGCCCAGCGGGATTGATTTCCGGGCAAAGTTTCTGCACATCAGGTTCAAATCCGTATGCAAGGACCGCAGATGACCCGTATCGACGCCAAGTTCGCCGCCCTCAAGGCCGAGGGCAAAAAGGCCTTCGTATCCTACATCATGGCCGGTGACCCCGATTTCGACACCTCGCTTGAGATCGTCAGGGGCTTGCCCGGTGCCGGTGTCGACGTGATCGAACTTGGGCTGCCGTTCACCGACCCGATGGCGGATGGTCCGACCATCCAGGCAGCAGGACAACGCGCCCTAGAGGGCGGGATGACCCTGCAACGCACACTGGATCTTGCACGTGCTTTTCGGGAATCGGATGATACAACGCCTATTGTGCTAATGGGGTATTACAATCCCATCTACAGCCGCGGCGTGGAAAGGTTTCTGGCGGACGCTACAGAGGCTGGCATCGACGGCCTGATCGTCGTTGACCTGCCTCCCGAAGAAGATGACGAACTTTGTCTGCCTGCACAGGCGGCTGGATTGAATTTTATCCGCCTCGCCACGCCGACAACGGATGACAAACGGCTTCCGCGCGTTCTTCAGAACACTTCGGGATTTGTGTATTACGTCTCGATCACGGGGATCACAGGCGCAGCCGAAGCCCAGGCCACGAATGTAGGCCCCGAGGTCTCTCGGATCAAATCCGCCACGGATTTGCCAGTGATCGTGGGCTTTGGAATCAATACCCCGGAAAAATCGCGGGCAATCGCAACTGTTGCCGATGGCGCTGTGGTCGGCTCGGCCATTGTCAGCCAGATCGCCGCCGGGAAGTCGGTTGGTGAAGTTCTGGATTTTGTCAAATCGCTGGCAGATGGGGCACATTCGGCCTGATCCAACGACCAGTTTCGCAATCTTGACCGCAGTCGGCGCAACCCGGCTGCGGTTCTTCTATTGCACCTAACGTTGCGCACAGAAACGTGGCGTTGCGAGGCTTTCGAAAAATTGGTAAAGAAAAAGGACCAATCTTTCGAAAGCCACATCTCATGCCCGTCATCACCAATATCCAAGACCTCAGACACATCTATGAACGACGCGTCCCACGCATGTTCTTTGACTATGCCGAAAGCGGCAGCTGGACCGAGCAGACCTTTCGCGATAACAGCTCGGATTTCGAAGATATCCGCCTGCGCCAGCGAGTAGCGGTTGATATGACCGGGCGCACGACGGCGTCGCAGATGATCGGACAGGATGTTACCATGCCTGTTGCCCTTGCCCCCGTTGGTCTGACCGGCATGCAGCACGCGGATGGTGAGATCAAAGCCGCCAAAGCAGCCGAGGCTTTTGGCGTCCCCTTTACCCTGTCCACGATGTCAATCAATTCTATCGAGGAGGTGGCCGAGAACACCACTGCGCCCTTCTGGTTCCAACTCTACACCATGAAGGACCAGGACTATGTCTCTCGACTGATCCAACGCGCCAAGGATGCAAAATGTTCGGCCCTTGTGATCACCCTGGACTTGCAAATACTCGGGCAGCGCCACAAGGACCTAAAGAATGGTCTGTCCGCGCCGCCAAAGCTGACGCCCAAGACCATCGCCAATCTGATGACAAAATGGGCCTGGGGCATCGAAATGTTAAGCGCCAAACGGCGGAACTTCGGCAATATTGTTGGCCATGTTGATAATATCACTGATACAAGATCGCTGGGCACATGGACGGCGGAACAATTCGACCCCAGCCTGGATTGGGGCAAGGTTGAAAAGCTGATGAACCAATGGGGCGGCAAGGTGATCCTCAAAGGTATCCTGGATTCCGAGGATGCCAAGATGGCCGCCAAGCTGGGCGCCGATGCCATCGTGGTTTCAAACCACGGCGGACGCCAGTTGGACGGGGCGCTCAGTTCCATTCGTGTCCTGCCCGAGATTATGGACGCTGTCGGGAACGACATCGAAGTGCATCTGGACAGTGGCATCCGATCTGGCCAGGACGTTCTGAAAGCACTGGCACTTGGCGCGAAGGGCACCTTTATCGGGCGCGCCTTTGTTTACGGTCTTGGCGCAATGGGCCAGAAAGGCGTGACCACGGCACTTGAGATCATTCAGAAAGAACTTGATACGACCATGGCGCTTTGCGGTGAACGCAATGTGAGCGATCTAGGCCGGCACAATTTGCTTGTCCCGAAAGACTTCGGAGGGAGCTGGACAGATTGATCGCGCGCATGGGGCTCTACCCCAGTCGCCCTTTGGCCGCCTCGCCCGATATATTTAGAGCCAGTTGAAGAAAGGATTCCCTGCTCCATCTGGCCGAAAATACTTCGGAGCGCGAGACGGAGCCTCGTAAAATAGACGAGCTGCAAAAACCCCTTTCCAAACTCAATGAATCAAGCTAAGGACGCGGCTTCACGCGGGTATACAGCCTTGGAGGATACCCGCCCTAACATTGGAGAAATATCATGGCTGGAGAGATTCCTGATCTCGTAGCTCTGGAACGGACGGGGACAGGCAAGGGCGCCGCTCGTCAGGCACGCCGCGACGGCATGGTTCCGGGCATTGTTTTTGGTGGCGACAAAGAGCCGCTGCCGATCCAGATCCCGTTCAACGAACTGTTCAAGCGCCTGAAAGCGGGCCGGTTCAAGTCGACATTGTGGAACCTGAAGGTTGAAGGCCAGGAAGACGTTCGCGTCATCTGCCGCGACGTTCAGCGTGACGTTGTCAAAGACCTGCCGACCCACCTGGACCTGATGCGCCTGCGTCGGACCACCAAGATCGCACTGTTTATTCCGGTTGATTTCATCAACGAGGAAGAGGCCCCCGGCATCAAGAAAGGCGGCGTTCTGACCGTTGTCCGTCCTGAGGTCGAGCTGATGTGTACCGCTGGTGAGATTCCTGAGAAGATCACCGTTGATCTGACCGGTCTGAACATCAACGACGTTGTCACCATCTCGTCGGTCGATCTGCCTGCTGGCACCAAGCCGACCATCGACCGTGACTTTGTGATCGCCAACATCTCGGCCCCAACCGGCCTGGCTACAAGCGATGACGAAGAGGGCGAAGAGGGTGATGTTGCACCCGATGAAGTCGAAGTCGTCGGAAGCGAAGAAGAATAAGGCCGGACCCAAAGTTTCGGTTTTTGTGACGGGGCCCCATTGGGGTCCCGTTTTCTTTTGCCCGTTGGGCTGGAAAATCGGCCCCGATCCGTGCCATCAACCAGTTGCGATATCGCGCTTGAGACAAGGACATGACGATGAAGCTGTTTGTCGGCCTGGGAAATCCCGGATCAAAATATGCTCGAAACCGGCACAATATTGGCTTTATGGCCGTTGACCGGATCGCCGAGGATTGCGGCTTTGGTCCTTGGAAATCCAAATTTCAGGCCGAAATCGCCGAAGGGCGGCTTGGTCAAGAAAAGGTTTTGCTTATCAAGCCTCAGACCTTCATGAACCGGTCCGGTCAATCGGTGGGCGAGGCCATGCGGTTTTACAAGTTGGATTCGACCGACGTCACTGTCCTACATGATGAATTGGATCTGGCGCCGGGTAAGGTCCGCGTCAAGGCAGGTGGAGGCCATGCCGGTCACAACGGGCTTCGGTCGATCCACGAACATATCAGCCCAGCCTATGATCGGGTGCGCCTTGGGATCGGTCATCCCGGGCGGAAAGAATTGGTTTCGCCATATGTCTTGGGCGATTTCGCAAAGGCTGACAGCGACTGGTTGGAAGATGTCCTGCGCGGCGTTGCAGATGGCGCAAGGCACCTGGCCAATGGCGATGGCGGTAAGTTCATGAACGCCGTTGCCCTGCGAACGGCACCGCCGCGTTCGTCCAAGTCACCGTCCGAGCACCCAAAACCAGCGGCCCAGACCATTACCGAACCCGCCGGGGACAGCAGGTCTGCCATGCAGAAGCTGATGGACAAGTTCAAATAGCGCCCTTTGCCGTTGCCCCTACGTCCGGATTGCGGAATTTTCCCGGGCAGGCTCCAATACCGGCAATCATGGGAGGCGACAAATGAGAGCTTTGTTTAAATGGGTGCTGCGTATCGCGCTGATGCTTGTGCTGGCAGCCGCTGTTGTCGGGTTCTGGAAACGCGAGGAAATTCAACGCTTGATGGCGGTGAACTCATTGTTTTCCCCCGAAAAGATCGTTCACAATTTCTCGCATATGGATGCAGCTTTCAAAACCGTCAACTTGCCGCGCGGGGATGGGGCCACATGGGAATTGCCTTACGGGCCCGGGTTTGACCTGCCAGCAGGCACGGATCAATGGATCGAAGACCGGTCGGTCACATCCTTGCTTGTGATGCAGGGCGGGCAGATCCGGTTTGAGGAATACTATCTGGGCACCACACCAGACGATCGACGCATTTCGTGGTCGGTTGCCAAAAGCTATCTTTCTGCATTGTTCGGCATATTGCTGGACGAAGGCGCAATCGCCTCATTGGACGATCCTGTCGTGCAATACGTACCCAAACTGCAAGGCACGGCCTATGATGGTACGACGATCCGCAACGTGTTGAACATGGCCAGCGGTGTGACCTTCAACGAGGATTATCTGGATTACAATTCTGACATCAACCGGATGGGTCGAGTGGTCGCCTTAGGCCGAGAACTGGACGATTTTGCCGCCTCGCTGCAGGACAGTTTCGCAACACCCGGAGAAACCTGGAAATACGTGTCAATCGACACCCATGTTATCGGTATGGTGGTCCGAGGAGCAACCGGTCGCAGCGTGGCCGAACTGCTTACAGAGCGCATTGTACAGCCGCTTGGGCTGGAGCGGGATGGCTATTACGTGACCGACGGGGCCGGAGTTGCCTTTGTTCTGGGCGGCTTGAATTTCACCACCCGCGACTATGCGCGTTTCGGTCAGATGATCCTGCAAAACGGGGTTCATGATGGGCAGCAACTGGTACCGGCCGAATGGATCGCCGCTTCGGTCCTGCCCAGTGCCCCGACCGCATCGGGCAAGATCGGCTATGGATATCAGTGGTGGATTCCCGTGGGCGCGCATGAGGGCGAGTTCATGGCCCGCGGCGTCTATGGTCAGTATATCTATTTCGACCAGCCGCGCGGGGTGCTGATCGTGTCCACCGGAGCCGATCGCAAGTTTCGAGACCCTGGCGTGAATGAGATCAACATAGAAATGTTCCGCAAGATTGCGCAAAGCCTGTAAGATGCTCTTATGCAGAAACAGGAAAGCATAAATGTTCTGGGGGGCGTGCTCGCCCCTTGCTCCCGCGATCCGCTGACTGGGTTCTTTCGCGATGGCGCCTGCAATACCTGCCCCGAGGATCAGGGCAGCCACACGGTTTGCGCGGTAATGACGGTCGAGTTTCTGGCCTATTCGAAATATGTCGGCAATGACCTCAGCACGCCGCGCCCCGAGTTTAATTTTCCAGGGCTGCGTGCCGGTGACAGCTGGTGTTTATGTGCGGGTCGCTTCCTGCAAGCCCATGACGAAGGATGCGCGCCCAAGGTTCATCTTGAGGCGACACATCAACGGGCGCTGGACATCGTGCCTCTGCGCATTCTCAACCAACACGCGGTTCAGGACTAGGCAGACCGGCCCGGGATCACCCGGACCAGCCCTTATTCGGGATCAATCCCGCAATTTCACAAGGTCAGACATCAGACCCTCGGTTCCGTTATGAACCGTCAGCCGCTCGACCTTGCCGGCGATGGTTTCCAGCGCTTCCAGCTCTTTCAGTCGCAGCATCACCGGGTTTTCCGCCATAACTTTCGCGGTGTTCAGCAAAGACCGCGTGGCGTTGGTTTCTTCCCTCCGCCGGATGACGTTGGCCTCGGCCTGTTTCTCGGCAGCGACTACGGCGGTCAGGATTTCGCGCATCTCGCCGGGCAGGATGACGTCTTTCAACGCGATCTCACCCACTTCGATGCCGATCCCGGCCATTTGTGTCCGCACCCGATCTGCAGCCTCGGTGTCAACGCCCACCTTCTCGGCAAGTAGCCGGTCAAGCGTCATCGACCCAAGGGTCTTCCGGAACGCCAGTTGCAGGGCCCGGTGCAGGGCCTGATCAAAATCCTTCACCGCCCCCATCGCCTTGACCGGATCGACGACCCGGTAATCGGCGCTGAGGTTGACCCGGATGGTCACCCGGTCCTTGGTCAGTATCTCTTGACCCGTTACCTCATGGGTTCGTTGCCGCAGGTCGATCTGCTTGACCTCGACGTTCCGGCCCACCTTCCAGAAGGCATGAGCGCCGGGGTTCAGCCGATCCACCAGCACGCCATCCACCGTCAGCAAACCGACATGCCCTTCGGCAATCTCGACCCGCGTCAGGTGCATCTGCAGCCCCACCCGAACCAGCCGCTGCGCGACTGCTTTGTGCACAACCATGGACTCGGTCAGCGCGTGTTGCTCAACGGCCCAGGGGCCGGCATCCTTCCAAACTAGCGCCCGTACTTCGGGAATCAGCACTCGAGCGGGCACGCCATCCCGAAGCAGAACCAGAACCTCGTTGGGCCCTGCCCGAAACTCGGTCAGGTGCGCCTCGGCCAGTTCGGGCCGGTTCTGCATCAGCGCCCGCTCATAGGGCGACACGAAAAAGAGAGCCTCCAGATCGTGCAGCTCGGTCAGCACATCCCTGCGTGGCAGCCGGTGTTTCCCGGGGCCGAGGATGGTGTCAATTACCCCCTTGCGCAAAACCAGCACCCGCAGGGTCTCGGTCAGGGTCAGCCGTTGATGACCAGTCAGCCGGTCGATCAGATCTTGGAATAGTGTCATTTCATTTCTCCTTTTCGTCTCGCTCTATCGTCGTCGCAAAAGCGAACTCCTTTTCATGTTTTCAGTGGGTTGCACCCCGATTGGGTGACAGGTGTGAAGCCTTCGGATAAAGGCTGTGAAAGACCGGGCATCCCCCGCGCCGTGCCCTTTTGCGAGAGGGTCAGAGAGAGGGGCGCGGGACCAATGCGCCGCCTGTTCCCAAGGGATCAAGCGGGGCGTCAATCCGGCGACACCGTCATCTGCCCTCCGGCCCAAGACCAGAGCAGCGAAGACCCCTGCCCCGCCCGGCCAAAGCCTGACGTAGCGCGGTGCCACCCCTGCTGGGGAACACCCGGACCTTAATGATTTGGACCGTTTTCACGGACCGGCGTTGAAGGCCGGTGCTGACCTAACAGCGTTTGTTCAAATGGCGGGACTCGAACCCGCTACACATCGATTAACAGTCGATTGCTCTAACCAGAATGAGCTACATTTGGAGCTTTGGAAGGAGTCGAACCTCCGCTCACAGATTTGCCATCTGCCGCTCTTCCACCTGAGCTACAAAGCATGTACCAATCCCCGGTTTCGGCCCTGGCATACGGTTTCGGCAGCGCCGTCCGCACCGAGAGAGTGATCACCTCTGCTCGCTAGGGTCCGGCCCGTTTTGACCGGTAACGGCGGGTTTAGGCGAAGGGGCAGGATTCGCTCAATGATATTCTGAGAGGTGGAAATGCACCTGTGGCGTGTGCGCAACAAAATTACCCAGCTGCGCAACATTCGAAAAGCCGCAGGCTGGAAACCAAAGCTGCACACCGTTCAAAGGCACACAGCTTTTGTCAGAAATTTCAAATTTTACCGCCTGGTCAATCGGCGCTGCGACCTTCGGTATCCGACATGTCGAAGTTCAGATATTTCGCCACGGTCTGAACATCCTTGTCACCACGTCCACACATATTCATGCAGATCAGGTGATCCTTGGGCAGATCCGGCGCGATCTTCATCACATGAGCCAGCGCATGGCTAGGTTCAAGCGCCGGGATGATGCCTTCGGTTGCACAGCAAAGCTGGAACGCCTCAAGCGCCTCTTTGTCGGTGATCGACACATATTGCGCGCGGCCGATATCATTCAGCCATGAATGTTCAGGGCCAATGCCCGGGTAATCCAGACCAGCCGAGATCGAGTATCCTTCGAGGATTTGCCCGTCATCATCCTGCAGCAGATAGGTGCGGTTGCCATGCAGAACACCGGGGCGGCCGCCGGTCAGCGAAGCGCAATGTTCCATCTTGTCGTTCACGCCCTTACCACCGGCTTCGACTCCGATGATGTTGACGGATTTATCATCCAGGAACGGATAGAACAGACCCATTGCGTTCGATCCACCACCGATGGCGGCGATGAGCGTGTCGGGTAAACGGCCCTCAGCCTTGTGCATCTGTTCCTTTGCTTCCTTGCCGATGATCGACTGAAAGTCGCGCACCATCGCCGGATACGGGTGCGGGCCAGCAACTGTACCGATGCAATAAAACGTATCGCGCACGTTGGTCACCCAGTCACGTAACGCATCGTTCATCGCGTCTTTCAATGTGCCACGACCTGACGTCACAGGGATCACTTCGGCCCCCAGCAGGCGCATGCGGAACACGTTCGGGGCCTGTCGCTGCACATCATGCGCGCCCATATAGACCACGCATTTCAAACCGAACTTGGCGCAAACGGTGGCTGTGGCCACGCCATGCTGTCCGGCGCCGGTCTCGGCAATGATCCGGGTCTTGCCCATGCGCCGCGCCAGAATGATCTGGCCCAATACGTTATTGATCTTGTGCGCGCCGGTATGGTTCAGCTCATCGCGCTTCAGATAGATTTTGGCGCCACCCAGATGCTCGGTCAGGCGCTCGGCATAATATAGTGGCGAAGGGCGTCCCACATAGTTGGCCCACAGATCGTCCATCTCGGCCCAAAATGAGGCATCGTCCTTGGCCTTTTCATATTCCTCTTCCAGCGCCAGGATCAGCGGCATCAGCGTTTCGCTGACAAAACGCCCGCCGAAAATGCCGAAACGGCCCTGCTCGTCTGGGCCGGACATGAAGGAATTGAAAAGATCGTTGGCCATGGGTGTCTCCATCGTCGTACCCGTTGTTCATAGGAGGTAGCGGCGGGATTTGCCATGGCAAAACGCACATGGGAATCCTTAGATGTGATACCTCAGCCGGCCCGAATTGCAGCGTCTACAAACGCACGAACCATCGCGGCATCCTTGATGCCCGGTGTACTTTCCACGCCTGAGGCGACATCGACCTGACGCGCGCCCGTCATACGGATGGCCTCGGCCACATTTCCGGGGTTCAACCCACCGGCCAGCATCCAGGGCTTGCGCCAGTATTTGCGCCCAGCCAGTAAACGCCAGTCAAACGCCAGCCCGTTTCCACCCGGCAGAACCGAGCTCCTTGGCGCCTTGGCATCTATCAGCAACTGATCGGCAACATCGCAATAAGTATCAATGGCGGCCAGGTCTTCGGCATCTGCAACACCAACCACCTTGATAACAGGCAACCCATAGCGCGCCTTGATTTCCTGCACCCGCTCGACAGATTCTGAGCCATGCAGCTGCAACATGTCAAAAGGGGCGACTGCGGTGATACTGTCCAACAACTCATCCGTGGCGTTCACAACCAAGGCGACCTTTGCAACCCCAACGGGGACATGCTCGAACAAAGCTGCTGCCTGTTGAGGCGAAACATATCGAGGCGATTTCGGAAAGAAGTTGAAACCAAGATACCGCGCACCCGCATCAGCTGCTGCGCGCACGTGATCTTGTGCAGTCAGGCCGCAGATTTTAACCGCTACATCCGACATTCCGGGCCTCAGCTGGCCTCATCCAACAGGGCGAGAACTTCGTCCTGTCCTTCGTTCTGCGCTTTCTTGAGCTTCTTGACCTCACGCTCAAGCTTGCGCACTTCACCTTTGCTGGCGGTAGCATCGCGGCGGTGCTTGTGCTCGCGCAGCCATTCCCAAAGAAAGCCAATGACCAGGCCAGCGACGATGCCACCCAGAACCACCACGAACAGCGGCAACGAGGCGCTGAAATTGAAGCCAAGCAAATCGGCTATAGCCGAGGGAATAAGCGTCAGCTCAACCGCTTCGCGGTTGGCCAGAGAGACTGAAATCAAGACGATCCCGAGGACCGCGAGAAAAGCATATCGAAGGTAGCGCATCATGGCCTAGGCTTTACCGTTCAACCGGTCCCTTAGCAACTTGCCAGTTTTGAAAAACGGAACACATTTTTCTTCGACCTGCACAGTTTCGCCGGTACGCGGGTTACGACCCACACGGGCATCGCGCTGTTTCACTGAAAACGCCCCAAAGCCTCTCAGTTCAACCCGATCCCCTCGCGCCATCGCATTCGTTACTTCTTCGAACACGGTATTCACGATTCGCTCGACGTCACGCTGATAAAGATGCGGGTTCTCGTCGGCGATTTTCTGAATCAGTTCTGAACGGATCATGTGCGTTACCCTCCCAGGCGACCGGTTAACCATGCCTATTATTCTGAACAGTATAGGAAAAAACTGGGTTCGGGGGAACGTAAACTCTGCGGGCAAAGGTTGAAAATTACAGTTAAGTAACGCGATTTTTTGCCAGTTCATGTAATTTGCCTGACAAATGTATGAACCTAAGACCCAATTAGCCTGAAAATGCGAACATGTTGATTCGCAACAAAAACGGCCCCGCGCTTTCACACGGGGCCGTAAATTCGGCTTGACTGAGGCTCGGACTTAGTCGCCCGACTTCAGCGCTGCACCCAGGATATCGCCCAGCGATGCGCCCGAGTCGGAAGAACCGTACTGTTCCACGGCCTCTTTCTCTTCGGCGATCTCACGTGCCTTGATCGACAGACCCAGACGACGGGTCTTGCTGTCGACATTGGTGACGCGGACGTCGACCTTGTTACCGACCGAGAAACGCTCTGGGCGCTGTTCGGCACGGTCACGGCTCAGGTCGGAACGACGGATGAACGACTTCATACCTTCGTACTCGACCTCGATGCCGCCATCTTCGATCGCGGTGACCTCAACGGTGATGATCGAGCCACGCTTCACGCCGCCCACGGCTTCGGCGAACTTGTCACCGCCCAGGGCTTTGATCGACAGCGAGATACGCTCTTTCTCGACATCCACTTCAGACACAACGGCCTGTACCACGTCGTTCTTGTGGTAGTTCTGGATGGCATCCTCGCCACGCTCGTCCCAGGACAGATCGCTGAGGTGAACCATGCCGTCGATGTCGCCTTCGAGGCCAATGAACAGACCGAATTCGGTGATGTTCTTGACTTCGCCTTCGACTTCGGTGCCCTCGGGGTGTGTTTCTGCAAACACTTCCCACGGGTTGCGCTGAGTCTGCTTCAGGCCCAGAGACACGCGACGCTTGGCGCCATCGATTTCCAGAACCATGACGTCGACTTCCTGGCTGGTCGAAACGATCTTGCCGGGGTGGACGTTTTTCTTGGTCCAGGACATCTCGGACACGTGCACCAGACCTTCGACACCGGCTTCCAGCTCGACGAACGCGCCGTAGTCGGTGATGTTGGTGACGCGACCCTGATGAACCGAGCTCAGCGGATACTTGGCTGCAACCAGATCCCACGGATCTTCCTGCAGCTGCTTCATGCCCAGGCTGATGCGGTGGGTCTCTTTGTTGATCTTGATGACCTGAACGTTGATGGTCTCGCCGATCGTCAGGATCTCGGACGGGTGGTTCACACGGCGCCATGCCATGTCGGTGACGTGCAGCAGGCCGTCAACGCCGCCCAGGTCAACAAACGCACCGTATTCGGTGATGTTCTTGACGACGCCTTCGACGGTCTGACCTTCGGTCAGGTTGCCGATAACCTCGGCGCGCTGTTCGGCACGCGATTCTTCCAGGATTGCGCGGCGCGAAACAACGATGTTGCCACGGCGACGGTCCATTTTCAGAATCTGGAACGGCTGCTTCAGACCCATCAGAGGGCCAGCGTCGCGTACGGGGCGCACGTCAACCTGCGAGCCGGGCAGGAACGCAACTGCACCACCCAGATCGACGGTGAAGCCACCTTTGACGCGACCAAAGATTGCACCTTCGACGCGCTGGTCGTCGGCATATGCTTTTTCCAGACGGTCCCATGCCTCTTCACGGCGGGCCATCTCACGTGAGATGACAGCTTCGCCACGGGCGTTTTCTGCGGCGCGCAGGTAAACTTCAACCTCGTCACCAACAGTGATTTCAGGGGCTTCGCCAGGATTTGCGAATTCTTTCAGATCAACGCGGCCTTCCATTTTGTAGCCGACGTCGATGATGGCTTGGCCGGCTTCGATCGCCAGAACCTTACCTTTGACAACAGAACCCTCTTCGGGCGTGTCCATTTCGAAGCTTTCATTCAGGAGGGCTTCGAATTCCTCCATGGTTGTATCAGCCATCTGGCAGTGTTTTCCTTTACATACGTTTTTGCTGGCCGAGCGGTTGTCTCCGCCGGTCTTCGTGGATTGGTCAGACGACCTGACATATACCGCAAAACAAAGAGGGCCGGTTGGTCCGACCCTGCTCGTCTCATTGTTTTATGGCTCAAATCGCCTTGTCGACGCGCGCTCTATAACGGGTTCGCACAGGCGCTGCAAGTTTTACCGTGCGTATCACAAAATAACACGCAAACCCCAGCCTTGCATGGCTGAGGTCGGGTCGATTTGTATTCTTCTTCAGCTCCGAAAGGACAGAGCGCCTAAAACAGTTGCAGATCTTTTGAGCCGCTTTGGATTTCGGCAAAATTCGGCATGTTCTGGACCGCCAAAGGTACCGGGGCCGCGCCCGGCATCGCGACTGTTGGCTTCGCTGCTGCGGCCTTTCCAAAGGCCGGGCGCTCTAGCTCGCCCCGGATATCGCGCAGCAGGGTTTTGTGATCAGGCATTGATCTGAGTATCTGCGCAAGATCCACTTTCGCGCCTTTCCACCACTGGAACCAGATCGGTTTCTTCAACGGCCGCAAGCGATCGCGGATGCCGGCACCATAGCCCGTATCATAGACCTGCTTACCCAAAAGAACCGTTTGATAGACGCGGAAATCGAAAAGCGTTGCAAACTCGATATCTCGTTCCAAAGGCAGGCGGTGCTGCCACAGCTCAAGGTTCTCGGCCAGCCGATCCGGTATCTTCATTTCGGTCCGCGCGTCGATCCAATATTGATCATCCGTGCGGTTGCCCAAGCGGTAGTGCAGACAAATGAAATCCAGAACCTCGTCATAGAGCTTGTCCATTTGCTTGTTATATCTCGCCCGCAGCGACGGTTCGATGTCCCGCGTGGGCAGATGCTCGGCGAACCAGCGCACCGCATGATCAATCATGTGGATCGCTGTACTTTCCAGCGGTTCGATGAACCCTCCGGCCAGTCCGATCGCCACACAATTCTTGACCCAGGCATTGCGCACTCGTCCGATACGCATCGGGATCACACGCGGCGTCGCACCTTTGCCGCTATCGCCCAGCCATTCGAGGTATTCATCCGCCGCCTGTTCATCCGTGCGATGCGCGGATGAGTAGACATAGCCCGTGCCCACACGGTTAAAGAGCGGCACCCGCCAGGTCCACCCCGCACCAAGTGCGGTGGACCGTGTGACGCTTTCAATTTTTTCTGGATCCGGGTGCTCGATCTGCAACGCCATGGCGCGGTCGTTGGGCAGATAGTCAGAATAATCCATGAATGGCTCGCCCAGCGCCTTGTTGATAATCAAGCCGCGAAACCCGGTGCAATCCACGACCATCTCAATGTCATGGCGGCCTTTCTTTTCCAGCATCAGATGACTGACATTGCCCTGCTCATCCAGCTCGACCGATTTCACCTCGTCCTGGATGTGCTCAACGCCGCGCTTGGTGCAAACCCTGGTCAACATGCCTGCAAACTTCACAGCATCCAGATGATAGGCATAGCCGAACCGCTGCTCAAACTCTGGCTGACCCAGTGGCCGCCCACCTTTGCACAGGCGCGCCAGATCATCATGGGGCGAGATGGACTGCGTGAAATCCCTATCGCCATTGCCAAAGCGCAGGAAGTATTCCGCGGGCTCTAACCCCTCTAACAACTGGCCATGCGCAAAAGGGTTCACGTAATCAATGCGATTGCCCTTGGCGTCCTTGTTCCAATTACAAAACTTCACGCCCAGCTTGAACGAGGCGTTGGTCTCACGGAAGAAATCCCGCTCTGAAATGCCGGCCTGGCGCAGCGTGACCGGCATCCGTGGAACGGTGGCCTCGCCGACGCCCACAGTCGAGATATTGGGGCTTTCGATCAGGCAGATACGCGGGCGATCCTTGGGTGCTGACGTGCGTGAAAACACCATTTCCAGGATCAGCGCGGTCATCCAACCTGCCGTGCCGCCACCCACAATGGTGATCTTGCGCAAACGATTATTCATATTTTCTGTCCCTGTTGGTTTTGGGTTTTTTTAGCCGCCTGCCCTTTTTGATTTTGGGGCTTGTAAAGCAGCTTTCCCTTTTTGCCTGAGAGAAACTATAACAGCTTTCCTGCATCCAGCTAGGCACTATGACGGCCGAACCTACATACATGTCGGGTCATCAGACCCGGCAACACAGGCCGCTCGCCACTGCGCGACTTTCTTTAGGATGGTGGATGCTGCGAGAAAGGAGATGCGCAAGTACCGGCCCTGCGTCAGATATCCTCGCCTTTTTTCAGAAGCTCTTCGATCAGAGCGCGCTGAAGATCATTGCTATCGCCGCCGCCAAATTCCGCAACTCCGCTGGAATACAAGGTGCCGTAGGTGTTGGCGATGTTCACCGTCTGGGCCAGCCCCGAGATCAACTGATCCCTTTCCAGCCGCGATAAGGGGTGGATGAACGCAGCCCACAAGGTGCCATTGGCAATCGCATATCGCGCATCCAGGGTACTGTCGAAATTCGCCTGCATCATCCGTTGCATGTCCTGAGCACTCAGATCTTCGACACTTTGGATCGACACCATGGCCCGCATCCGGTCCGCATTGACGTCAGTAATCACCAGAACGGGAACCTCCGCGATGGTAAGCTGAAAGCCTGGCCCAAGAGGCTCTGTCTCGGGGTCAAGCGCAAACAATATCTTGCCCAAACGCTCGTAGGTCATTGGCGGTTCTGCCTCTTGCGCTGCAAGCGCACTGGCGAGAAAGGTAAAAATCAAAATAAGGCGGAACATCGATTACCTCCGGCAGATGTCGATACAAAGGTAATCGACGCCTCGGGCGCTGGCCAAACAAAGCTTAGTGAACAAAGTTGTGTTTGCTCTGGCAAACGGCCCTAGGGCAGAACTGGTTCGATGACCTCAATCGCGCGGGCAAGAGCAGCGTCAATGCTCAGGTCCGAGGTATCCAGTATGACCGCATCCTCAGCTGGCTTCATAGGTGCCGTGCTGCGTTCGGCATCCCGAGCGTCCCGCTCTCGCACATCGGCCAACACCTGTGCGCGTGTCACCTCATGGCCCTTGGCGTCCAGTTCCAGAAACCGTCTCTCAGCGCGCACTTCGGCGCTGGCGGTGACAAACAGTTTCACCTCGGCCCGCGGGCAAATAACGGTTCCGATATCACGGCCGTCCAACACCGCACCGCCCGCGCGGCGCGCAAAGGCGCGCTGAAAATCGACCAATGCAGCCCGCACCTCGGGGATAACTGCAACTTTCGAGGCCGCTTGCGCGATTTCAGTGGTGCGCAGATCACCCTGATCCAGGTCCTCGGCCGTCAGCGTTTGCGCGGCACTAACCGGGTCGGCACCTTCCAGCGTTCTGCGGCCAACCGCACGGTAAAGCAGGCCGGTATCGAGGTGCGCAAACCCGAAATGGGCGGCAACGGCATTGGAAATCGTGCCCTTCCCCGCTGCTGCCGGGCCATCGATTGCTATGGTGAAACTGGCAACTGCCATCGCATTTACCGGTTGTTTCGCTGCAGCCGCGCACCAAGGCCAGCCATCAACGGTTCGAAGATCGGGAAAGACGTTGCGATCGGGCCGCCATCGTCGACTCCGACCGGATTTTTCGCCCCCATACCCATAACCATAAAGGACATCGCGATCCGGTGATCCAGAAAGCTCTCACAGGTGCCGCCGCCGGGAACATTGCCAATTCCCAAACCATCCACAGACCACCAATCATCGCCCTCATCGACGGTGACGCCATTAACGCGCAGGCCGCGGGCCATCGCATCAATACGGTCGCTTTCCTTGACGCGCAGTTCTTTTACGCCACCCATCATTGTGGTGCCTGTGGCATTTGCCGCGACCACAGATAGAACCGGGTATTCGTCAATCATCGAGGCCGCTCGTTCCGGAGGAACCGAGATTCCTTTCATATCGGGGGAATACCGGGCACGTAGATCCGCGACCGGTTCACCACCCTCTTCGCGCTCATTTTCATAGGTCAAGTCAGCACCCATCTCACGCAGAGTGGTAAACAGACCCGCGCGGGTCGGGTTCAGGCCGATGCCTGGAACCAGAACATCAGATCCGGGCGTGATCAGCGCAGCACAGACCGGAAAGGCCGCGCTGGAGGGATCACGGGGCACAACGATGATCTGCGGTTTCAACTCAGGGCGACCGGTCAGGGTGATCACCCGCCCCTCATCGGTATCCTCGACCGTGATTTCAGCCCCGAATCCGGCCAGCATCCGCTCGGAATGGTCCCGGGTCGCTTCGGCCTCAATCACCACGGTCTTGCCCGGTGCGTTCAGACCTGCCAACAAAACGGCAGATTTCACCTGTGCGGAGGGAACAGGAACCTCGTACTTTACTGGGACAGGGTCTGCTGCACCCACAATCGTCATAGGTAGGCGCCCCCCGGTGCGTCCCACAGCTTGCGCACCAAACAACGCCAGAGGATCGGTTACCCGCGCCATAGGGCGTTTGTTGAGGCTGGCATCCCCCGTGAATGTCGCGGAAATCGCAGAGGTCGCCATCGCACCCATGATCAACCGAACGCCGGTGCCCGAGTTGCCGCAGTCAATAACCTGATCGGGTTCGGCAAAGCCACCGACGCCCACACCATGGACTGACCATTCGCCACCCCCGTGATCTGTCACCTCAGCCCCAAAGGCACGCATCGCCTTTGCGGTGTCCAGAACGTCCTCACCCTCCAACAGACCGGTGATCCGGGTTTCACCTACGGCCATCGCGCCCAGGATCAGCGATCGGTGCGAGATCGACTTGTCACCAGGCACCTCGGCCGCTCCGGTCAGCGGACCGCAAGGGTGCGAGGTCATCGGGATGGGCGTGCCGTGTCCGGACATGGGGGCTCCTGTTTTCGCTATCAGTTCCCAAGCCGATTAGCGAATTGGGGGCGCTTGGTCCAGCCGCAATCAGTCGTTGCGGCGGAAGGTCAGGTAATGCGGTGTCCGCCCTTCGCGCAGGGCCTTCTGCTCATAGCGCGTGGAAATCCAGTCTTCCCAAGGCTCACGCCAATCGGTGGGGCGTTCCGCCAACCATTCGAAACCAGCGCCCGGCACCTCTTCCAACGTTTGGCGGACATAGTCGGGAATATCTGTTGCAACGCGAAAGATCGCGCCCGGTTTCAACGACCGCGCCAACGGCTCCAGATGCTCTGGGGTCACGAACCGACGGCGGTGATGCCGGGTTTTGGGCCAGGGATCGGGGTACAGAAGAAAGGCGCGTGATATGCTGGCTTCGGGCAAGACATCAAAAAGATCGCGCGCATCGCCGGGATGCACCGCCAGATTCTCGACCCCAGCCTTGCGAATCTTACCCAACAGCATGGCGACACCGTTGATATAGGGTTCTGCCCCAATGATACCGATATCGGGATTGCTGGCCGCCTGATGCACCAGATGCTCGCCGCCGCCAAAGCCGATCTCAAGCCAGACATCCTTGCCACCGAACAGGGCCTTCAGATCCAGCGGACTGCGTTCAGGATTGCTTTCCCAGTCCACAGTACCCGGAGACAGCGCATCGAGGTCTTCGCTTAGATACGTCTTTTGGCTTTGCTTCAGGGTCTTGCCTTTGAAGCGGCCATAAAAGTTTCTGCGGGGGCGTTGGGGGGTCTGGGTGCTCATGGCGGTGCCCATACTGCGGGGACGGCTCAGAGGCAAGGGGCGGCGGCAGAGCAGAATAGCCGCCGCCTCTCATCCATTTCCCAAGAAATAGGCGCGCCCGCAAGGGCGCACCAATTGATAACAGTCAGATCAAACCGCCGCTTTCAACGCGTCTGCTAGATCTGTGCGCTCCCAGCTGAAACCTCCATCCGCTTCCGGCTGGCGGCCAAAATGGCCATAGGCTGCTGTGCGCTGATAGATCGGCTTGTTCAGCTCCAGATGCTGACGGATGCCGCGTGGGGTCAGGTCCATCACCTGGCCGACGGCTTTTTCAATCCGATCATCCGCGATCTGCCCCGTGCCATGCGTATCCGCATAGATCGACAGAGGCCGGGAAACGCCAATGGCATAGCTCAGCTGGATCGTGCAACGCTCGGCCATTCCCGCGGCTACGACATTCTTGGCCAGATAGCGCGCGGCATAAGCCGCCGAACGGTCCACCTTGGTCGGGTCTTTACCCGAAAACGCTCCGCCACCATGTGGCGCTGCACCACCATAAGTGTCCACGATGATCTTACGACCGGTCAGACCCGCATCTCCGTCCGGACCGCCAATGACGAACTTGCCGGTTGGGTTGACGTGCCAATCGGTCTGATCGGTCAGCCAACCCTCGGGCAGAGTTTCGGTGATATACGGCTCAACAATGGAGCGAATATCGGCCGAGCTCAGCGTCTCATCCAGATGCTGGGTCGACAGAACGATCGAGCTGACGCCAACCGGCTTGCCATCCTGGTAGATCACTGACAGCTGCGATTTCGCATCCGGGCCCAGCGCAGGCTCGGTCCCGTTCTTGCGCACCTCGGCCAGACGGCGCAGGATTGCGTGGGAATACTGGATCGGCGCAGGCATAAGCGCGGGTGTCTCGGTGGTAGCATAGCCGAACATGATGCCCTGATCACCAGCACCTTCGTCCTTGTCACCCGACGCATCTACGCCCTGCGCAATATGTGCAGATTGCTCATGCAGCAGGTTCGTAACTTCTACCGTCTCGTGGTGGAACTTATCCTGCTCATAGCCGATATCCTTGATACAGGCGCGGGCGATCTCGTCGATGCGGCCCATATAGTCATGCAGCTTGTCCTGATCAGACAGCCCCACTTCGCCGCCGATCACCACGCGATCCGTTGTCGCAAAGGTCTCGCACGCAACGCGTGCCTCGGGTTCTTCGTTCAGAAATGCGTCTAGTACGGCGTCGGAAATACGGTCACAAACCTTATCCGGATGCCCTTCGGAAACGGATTCCGAAGTAAAGGTATAGTTCTGTCGGGACATGCAAGTGCTCCATTGAAATTACCCCGTCACGCCAGGAAGCCGTTGTGATGGGCACAAGAGGGGATAAGCCCCCCGAAACTGAGGGTCAATGCGAAATCATAGGTTTCGCCGCCGCAGTCCATACCATAACAGGCCAAACAGCACCAATAACACGGCAAAGACAGGATTATCCCCCATTCGGGAATAAGCCGTCGGAGAATGAGGCGCCGGAAGTCCGGCATCAATATAGCCCGCCTGCCCAAGTGGCAGGGCCTCGGTGATCCGGCCCAGCGGGTCAATCATGGCGGAGACGCCGGTATTGGCCGAACGCATCATGGGCAGCCCCTGCTCGATGGCACGCATCTGTGCCTGAGCCAGGTGCTGATACGGTCCCGAGCGCGTTCCGAACCACGCATCATTGGTGATTTGCAGAAGGAAATCAGCGCGCCCCGGCGCGGATAGGACATCCTGGGTAAACACAGCTTCGTAGCAGATCAACGGCAGCGCTTTACCCAATGGGCCTGCATCCAGCAGCGCCGCCCCCGACCCGGCGCTGAACCCATGTCCGGTGGTTGCAGCCATGCCATAGATCCCGAACCGCGCCATCACGTCGCCAAACGGAACATATTCGCCAAAAGGCGCCAGATGATGTTTGTCGTACAGCCCCTGCTGAGCCCCATCCACATCAAGGTAGATCATCGAGTTGTAGATTCGCGGCCCGTCGCCTCGTTGAATTCCCAGAACAACCGGCGTGCCTTGCGCCGCCTCGGCGATGGCATCCAGATACGGCTGCGCGCTGCCCAGCCAGGCGGGAACCGAGGTTTCAGGCCAAACAATCAGGTCAGGCTGTGGTTCGGCGGCAGTAAACTCGATCTGACGTGCGAAGAACAGAGGTGCAAACTCTGGATCCCATTTCTGATGTTGCAACGCATTGGGCTGAACCAAGCGAACGATATGTCCCGTTTCGTCCACAGCGGGCCGCGTCCCTGCATAGCCCAAAGCCAATGCGACCGATGCCACACTGATGCCCAAGGGCACGAATACTCCGGAACGCAGCGCCAAAGCCGCCCCTAGTGGCAGTGTCGCCACCAAGGTCAGCGCCCCAAGCCCGTAAGGCCCAAAAAGTGACAGTAGCTGCGCAACAGGGGTCTCGACCCAGACCTGCGCCAGCCCGGCCCAGGGGAACCCGGTCAGAACATAACCGCGGGCACATTCCGCCAACGAAATTGCCACGGCGAGAAACAACGCTTGTGAAACCCCGCGCGCGCCGGGCCTGCGAGCAACCCAGAATGCCAGCGCCCAGAACAGCGCCAAACCACCAGCCATGAAGACCAAAGCAAACGGAGCCATCCAAGCGTGACGATCGGCGTCCACCAGAAACGGCTCGACAATCCAGCTGAGTGCATGGGCGAAATACCCGGTCCCAAACGCCCAACCGATCCACGCCGCACGCGCACGTGTCTCGGTGCTCTGAAATATCGGTGCGACCAACACCAACGCCAATACAGAAGCCACCCAATACCCAAAGGGAGCCAGACCAAATGCAGCCAGCCCTCCCAACAAACCAGAAAGGACAAATCTAAGCCAAATGGGCCAAGCCCGTATCAGGTTCATGCAACGATATCCGGCAGCATGACACGCAGCCGTTTGATGCGCCGTGGATCCGCATCAATCACCTCAAATTCAGGCCCTTCCGGATGCAGAACAACCTCTCCTCGTGCCGGAACCCGTCCGGACAACATGAAGACCAACCCGCCAAGCGTGTCGATCTCTTCCTCATCGACATCCTCGTGGCTGGTCAAGGATCGCCCGATCTCGGCTTCGAAATCTTCAAGGGGTATCCGCGCCTGCACCACATAACATCCAGGTTTTTCCTGAACCCAAAGTTGGCTTTCATCCGCATCATGTTCGTCCGCGATCTCACCAACAACCTGTTCGATCAGGTCTTCGATCGTCAGCAACCCGTCGACACCACCATATTCGTCGATCACCAATGCCATGTGGCGGCGCTCGGTTTGCATTTTGGTCATCAGCACACCGATCGGCATCGAAGGCGGCACGAACAGCAATGTCCGCAACATCGACACCAGATCAAACTCAGTCGAGCCGCCGTTGAACCCGTGCGTCAACGCGAAATCTTTCAGGTGGATAAAACCCAAAGGCGTATCCAGCGTTCCTTCATATACAGGTATCCTGGACAGACCGCTTTCCCGGAAAACCTGGGCCAGCTCATCTTTGGATATCGTCGACGGTACTGACACGATCTCGACCGTGGGAATCGCCACATCCTCGACCCGCATCCGGCGCAGGTTAATCATGCCGCGAGGTTGAGCCGGATCGACCTCTTGCCCATTGACCTCAGAAGCCGAGTCTTCACTCTGCGTTGAGAACGCATCCACTATTCGAGAGAAAAGTCCTGGTCTCTCAGTGAAATTTTCGTTGCCGTCCTTCGGTTGCGCGCCCTGCGCCGCCATAGAACTGCCGTCTGTTTCGCCCATTTTCCCATTCCAAATGATAAGCCGAAAGGCTCGTTCTAAGCATTATATGGGTTATCAATACCCAGTTTGCCAAGTATCTCCACCTCAACACCCTCCATCAGCGTGGCGTCGAGATCACGAATGTGATCATAACCCAGCAAATGCAACAGGCCATGAACAATCAGATGTGTGACATGATCATCCATGTTTTTCCCTGCCTCCGCCGCCTCGCGAGCACAAGTATCATAAGAAATCGCGATATCGCCCAGAGCAATTTCCCCTGAGAAATCGGGTTCAGGGAGTATCGGAGTCTGCCCGGCGGAGTCCGCAGCCAAATCTTCGGCTGGCCAGCTAAGCACATTGGTCGGTGACGCCTTTTCGCGGAATTCCGTGTTCAACTGGGCGATCCGTGCATCGTCGCATCCCAGCAGGCTAACCTCACACTGGTCCGCATCAAGATCGCAATGATCCAAAACCGCCCTTGTGGCGCGCTCTGCCAAAAATTCGAGCCCGTCCCAGCGCGGGTCTTCAACCGATAGTTCCAGGTTCATGCCACCATGTCCAAAATCCCGATACCGGGACCCAGAAGATCAACCCGTTTCACGGCCCGTATCGGCCTCATACGCTTCGATGATCGCGGCGACAAGTGGGTGCCGGACAACATCCTTGGAGGTGAAATAGTTGAAGCTGATATTTGGTATCGTGCTCAACAGCCGTTCTGCATCCGCCAATCCCGACTGAACTCCGCGCGGCAGGTCAACCTGTGACCGGTCGCCTGTTATGACCATGCGGCTGCCTTCGCCCAAACGGGTCAGGAACATTTTCATCTGCATGGTCGTGGCGTTCTGCGCCTCATCCAGCACAACGAAGGCGTTCGCGAGCGTACGGCCACGCATGAACGCCAGAGGTGCAATCTCGATGCGCTTTTCCTCGATCAGCTTGGCCAGTTGTTTCCCGGGCAAAAAATCATTCAGCGCATCATAGAGCGGCTGCATATAGGGATCGACCTTGTCCTTCATGTCGCCAGGTAGATATCCCAGCTTTTCGCCCGCTTCGACGGCGGGACGACTGAGGATGATGCGGTCGACATGCCCGCCGATAAACATCGATACGCCAACGGCCACGGCCAGATAGGTCTTACCTGTGCCCGCCGGACCTATGCCAAAGGCCAGCTCATTGTTGAACAAGGACTGAACATAGACCTTCTGGGCGTCAGTACGCGGCTCGACCAGCTTTTTGCGGGTTTTGATCTCAACCGAACCACCCTTGAACATCTCAAGCTGATCGCCATCCCGGCTGCCGGTTCCTGTCTCCGACCCGCCCATGCGAAGTTCGCGGTCTACATCCGCTGCTTCTACGTCACGACCACCTTCCAGGCGGGTATACAGCGCTTGCAGAACTTCGATCGCCTGTTTTTGGGATTCGTCGTCACCCATGACAACCAGTTGGTTGCCACGGCGCACGATCTGCACGGTCAGCTTCTGTTCGATTTCGGTCAGGTTGCGGTCATATTCGCCGCAAAGATCTATCAATAACCGATTGTCTGGAAATTCAACAAACGCTTCCCGCTGGGGCGTTTCATTTTGCGGTGGGTTCAGGGCACCAATGGCCAATCCGCTCTCCTGTCTGGGCGTTTCACCCCAAGCGTAGACAACATTTCTTGGTGGGCGCAAGCCAGAGATTCAAATTTTCCGTACAGAATGGTAAAACCGCCGATCAAGTTGGAGGCACCGCGAACGTTCCATACAGGCAAACCTAGAACTGATAGTTCAGGCCAAACCGCAAACCACGGTAACGGGGCGTCGATTTGGTCGTAAACCCGTTGTCAAATTCGACGGTTTCAGAATCGAACCGGACGTATTCATATTCCCCAGTGATCGACCAGTTCTCATTCAGTTTGTGCTCGGCGCCAATGCTGGCCGAGAACCCTTTTCGACTGTCTTTATCCTGAAAGGACTGGGTTGTTGCCCCGGATGTAATCGAACTGGTCGTGGTTATATCGCCATGCACGTAACCAACGGAAATAAAGTATAACACTCTGCCACTTGGGTTTGTCAGACCGTTCCGAAAGCGAATTGAGATGACATCCGAAATCTCTGAACCGCCATTGACGACCGAGGTTCCGATCTGCGTCGACACTTCATCGTCCAGAGATCCGAAATCATAGCCCAACTCGACCCCATAGACGTAGTCACGCCCGCCTTTTGCGGGCAGAAGACCGCGCCAACCGCCCCGAATACCACCGTAACTGCCGGTGAGGTCCAATTCGCCGACAGCAAACGTATCTGTAGGCGTCGTCAGGCCAAAGCGGTCCGAGCCGCTGGTCGAATAGCCGGCTGTCAAGCCCAGATAGAAGGCGCTAACATCGCTGCCATAACGTGCTGACGATATTACCGGCGGTTCAGATAAATCCGGATCCAGATTCCCTGCGGCAGCGGAATTGAGTACCAGAAACAACGCGGCCATTGCGGGAAGGGCAACCCTGATATTAGACCCTGCACTAAATCTCAAATTTTTCACTCGCACCCTCCGTCATCCCGATCCGACACCAGGATCAGCACTGATATGCCGTTTCAGGAGGCGTTAGCCTAGGCCCCGAAAAAACCTGACTTTTCTCGGAACATAATTCCAAGTGATAAATCAAGGGTAAATCTTGGAAACAAATACCAGCGATGGTATCCGCATCACAGATAAAGGACGGGTCAGAGCAACTGCCCCGCCAGAGAATTCGCACCTGATCCGATGATCAAAACGTCCCGCAACGCGCCGATTTCCACATCCGCATCAGAGACGTGAACCGAATGAAGATATTCAGATTTTCCCACCATCTGTCCCGGCAACCGGCCGGTTTTTTCGAACAGAACGCGGACTTTGCGTCCAACCATGGCATCCTGAATTTCGCGCTGATGACGCGTGATCAATCCCTGCAGCCGCTGTAGGCGGTCATCCGCCACCCCAGGATCAACCTGAGACCGCTCGGCTGCGGGCGTTCCCGGGCGCGTCGAATACTTGAACGAATAGGCATAGCCGTATTTGACTTGCTCGACCAAATCCATGGTGGCCTGAAAATCTTCGTCGGTTTCTTCAGGGAACCCAACGATGAAATCACCAGACATGACAATATCCGGACGCGCAGCGCGGATACGCTCGATCAGACGCAAATAGCTTTCGGCTGTGTGACTGCGGTTCATCCGCTTCAGAATGCGATCCGAACCCGACTGGACCGGTAAATGAAGATAGGGCATCAGTTTTTCGCAGGTGCCGTGCGCCTCGATCAGGTCGTCGGCCATGTCATTCGGGTGCGACGTGGTAAAGCGGATGCGCTCTAGCCCGTCGACCTTGTTCAACTCCCAGATCAGTCCCGCCAGCGTCATGTCGCCGTTCGGTCCAGCACCGTGATAGGCGTTGACGTTCTGACCCAGCAGAGTGATCTCACGCACGCCACGTTCGACCAAATCCTGTGCCTCGCGGACGATACGGTCCACCGGACGGCTGACTTCGGCGCCTCGGGTATAGGGCACGACACAGAAGGCACAGAATTTATCGCAGCCTTCCTGAACGGTCAGAAAAGCGGTGGGGCCACGTTTGGCTTTGGGACGATTCTTGAGCTTTTCGAACTTGTCCTCTTCGGGGAAATCCGTGTCCAGTGCCTTGGCGCCTTCGCGCGTCTTGGCTTCCATCTCAGGCAGACGGTGATAGCTTTGCGGGCCAACCACCAGATCGACCAGGGGCTGGCGGCGCATGATTTCTTCGCCCTCGGCCTGCGCGACGCAGCCTGCGACCCCGATCTTGAGATCGGGTTTTTCGGCTTTCAACCCTTTGAAACGCCCCAGCTCGGAATAGACCTTTTCGGCTGCTTTTTCCCGGATGTGACAGGTGTTCAGCAGAATCATATCCGCGTCATCCGGGCTCTGGGTTTCGACATAGCCCTGCCCCCCCAGGGTCTCGGCCATACGCTCGCTGTCATAGACGTTCATCTGGCAACCATAGGTCTTGATGTACAGCTTTTTGGGTTCTGACATGGGGTTGGGCCTTTGCGTTCGCGGGATCGGCGTCATCTATACCCAACGAACGCCGCTTGCAATGCCAGCGCGATTACCCGATTTTGGCCGAAAACTCCAGATGGACGGGGCCGGACAGGCAATGCAGTACGACAGTCTCACTTCTTTCCTTCAATCCGGCAAGGCCGCGTTGGCCAAAGGTCCGGTTGCGATGATCTTCGCCGAAGACGATGTCGAGATCGACGGTACCATCCGGCACCATCTGAACCTTGGCTTCAAGTCACTGATCGTGTTCATGCCCGAAGCCTTTACGCTGGATCCTGAACTGACCGAGCGTATCCACAGAGTGACACTGACCTGCGCACCAAGAACCGTCGTCTTTGACACGGTTAATCAGGTCATCCAGGCCGCTCCTGACCTTTGGATGTATTACTGCTATAACGCTGAATACCTGTTCTTCCCCTTCTGCGAAACGCGCACGATTGGCGAGTTGCTGGCCTTTCACACCGAAGAACGCCGAAACGCCATGCTAACCCATGTGATCGACCTGTATGCTGATGACTTGGGCGCCTTTCCAAACGGGGTTGCCCCTGACCAAGCCATGCTGGACAGCACCGGGTATTACGCACATGCCCGACACAACGCTGAAGGACACCCGCTGGAAAGACAGCTGGACATATCCGGCGGATTGCGCTGGCGGTTCGAAGATCACATCCCCTATGAACGCCGCCGCATCGACAGAATCGGGTTGTTCAAATCGCGAAATGATCTGTTGTTACTGCCCGACCACACGTTCAATGAGCCCGAGTACAACACCTATTCCTGCCCCTGGCACCACAATCTGACGGCGGCGATCTGCTCCTTCCGCGCAGCCAAGGCGCTTAAAAGCAACGCGGGGTCGACCTTCGACATCCCCAGTTTCCGCTGGCGCAACTCGGCTCGGTTCCAGTGGTCATCCCAGCAGCTGTTGGAACTGGGGCTCATCGAATCGGGGCAGTGGTTCTAGGCAGCTCAGCGTCGCAGCAGAACCGGGAACCAATCTTCCCGCAAACGCTGCCCGGGCTGCATGTCGTGGCCCGGAAACGGAGGCGAAGTGCGCCCCGGACGTTCCACATATCGCGCATCCTCCCCAACCAACCGCAAGGAAAAAGCACGGCGGCGGCTGTCAGACTGGTTTCCACGCGCGCCATGCAGCGTACGGTAGTTGAAGGCAACCGCGTCACCGGGTTCCATTTCGAATTCAACCACCCTCATACCTTCGGCATCGGGGTCGGGAATGGGGATGTACTGGCCTTCATCCGCGAAAAACCCTTCTTCCGAGACCCAACGCGTGGGCAGAACCTCTTTCTCCCATCTATGTGAACCTGCCACACAACGAAGGGTGGCCTGTGTCACCGGGTCCAATGGCGACCAGAAACTGATCGTCTGACTGCCCTCGACGAAATAGTATGGCCCATCCTGGTGCCACGGCGTTGCCATCGACGTGCCTGGTTCTTTCACCAGAACATGGTCATGGAACATTTGTACGGTTTGCGACTGCATCAGATCCGCTGCGACCTCGGCTGCCGGTGAATTGTGGATCACGTTCTGGAACTGTTCGATACGCGACCAGTTGCAGTAATCATCAAAGAACAGACCGGTTTCGCCCTGTTTTTGGTTGTCCGACGCATATGGTCCGGGTTCAGCCATATTGGCCGCGATGCCGTCACGCAGCGTATCCACGTAGTCGGCAAACAAACCTTTGATCAGAACCACGCCGTCCTGTTGGTATGTGTCAATCATCTCTTGCGTAACCAGGGGGTGAGCCATCTGTGCCTCCGTTCGAATTTAACCTGAATTTGCTCATGAAACTTTCATCTATTCAAATAATATCTTTGAAATGTATAGTTAACCTTATGTTATACGTTACCCTACGCCAATATGAATATGTCTGCGCCATCGGACGGCATGGCAGCCTGTCTGCTGCAGCGTTGCATCTAAATGTTTCGCAGCCAGCCCTGTCGAATGCGCTAACCCGGGTCGAAGACCAGTTGGGCTATCCGCTGTTTATCCGAAAGCGCGGAGCGGCTATGGCGCTGACACCGCAGGGACGTAGCTTTATTGAAAACGCCGAGGCCCTGCTGACACGTGCCGCACGTTTGGAAAATTCTGGAACAGACGGGACCGCAACCACGCGCCTGCGTCTGGGCTGTTTCGACGACCTCGCGCCTTTCCTGCTGGCAAAGGCTTTGCATAGCCTGCGACAGAACATGCCCGAAGTTGATATCACATATCGCGTAGACGAATTTCAGGGCCTGATTTCCGGCCTCGTCAATGGTGAGATCGACCTTGCCTTGACTTATGGCCTGACACTGGATGCGGCCTTTTCCACGACCACCTTGTTCACCAATCGACCAATCGCGGTTATGACAAAAGGCCACCCCTTGGCCAATCGGGCGCAGGTATCATTGCAGGATGTAGTGGCCTACCCCCTGATCCTATCGAACGAGGGACTATCTGCGCAGCATTTCCTGAGTCTCTTCCGTCAACTTGGGCAGAACCCCAATGTCGCACATCGGGCCGCGTCGCCCGAGATCCAACGCAGCCTCGCGGCGCATGGCGAAGGCGTTGCCATCAGCTATGCCAACATTCCTGCCAAGACCAGCTATGACGGGATGCCGTTGGTCAGCATACCTGTGTCAGATGAAATCGCAGCAGAACCCGTTGTTGTGGCACGGCATGGAACAGGCCCTTTGGATCCGCATAGCGAAAAGGCACAGCACATCCTGACCGGACTAATGACGTAAGTTTACTTTTTACGCAGACGGATCACAACGTCGACTGACGCGATCTCAACCCCTTCAGGCGCGTCGGGCAGTCGCTGGATGACCAGCTGTTCGGACGGAGCATCGCTGAGCCGGCCCTCATCTTCCCAATAGAAATGCGGATGATCATGCGTGTTGGTGTCGAAATAGCTTTTCGATCCGTCAACGGTAATTTCTTGCAGAACCCCGGCATCGCAAAAGGCGCGCAACGTGTTGTAAACCGTCGCCAGAGAAACAGCATCTCCGTTCTGTTTGGCCGATTCAAACAGGCTTTCGGCGGTGACGTGGCGATGGCGGCCATCACCGACCAGCAGCTCTGCCAAAGCTACGCGCTGACGCGTCGGACGCAATCCGGCGTGAACCAACCAACCTGTGGCTATGCTCTGGCAATCTGCTGTCATCAGTCCAATACCAATTTGTTGCTGAGGTATATATAAGTGCTGTAGTCAGGTAATTTCAAATGAATTTCATTCGCAGAGAATAATGTAAACACAACATGATGTAGGCCACTGCTCTTGCAGGACCTTGCATACGGGTGCTAGACGAGACCAAATTAGATGGAAAGACCCCTGGCAGGAGAGGCGCAGAATGGCCCAATTCCCAAGCAGCTTTGACAAGGACGATCTGCTGAAATGCGCCCGCGGCGAACTATTCGGCCCCGGGAACGCACAGTTGCCCGCCCCGCCGATGTTGATGATGGATCGGATCACCGAGATTTCGGCCGATGGTGGCGCCCATGGCAAAGGTCATATTCTCGCTGAATTCGACATTACGCCCGACCTTTGGTTCTTTGATTGCCATTTCCCCGGCAACCCGATCATGCCCGGCTGCTTGGGCCTGGACGGTTTGTGGCAGCTGACCGGATTCAACCTGGGCTGGCGCGGCTGGCAAGGGCGCGGCATGGCCGTTGGAGTGGGCGAGGTCAAGCTGACAGGTATGGTACGCCCGGACCGCAAGATGCTGACCTATAAAATCGACTTCAAGAAAGCGATCCAGACCCGCCGCCTGACTATGGGTGTCGCAGATGGTATCGTCGAAGCCGACGGTGAGATGATTTACGATGTCAAGGACATGAAAGTAGTTCTGTCCGAAGCCTGAGCCTGACCGGCCCCAAATAAGGAGCACGCACATGCGTCGAGTAGTTGTCACCGGCTTGGGAGTTGTCTCTTCCATCGGGAACAATGCCGAAGAGGTTCTGACCTCACTCAAGGCCGGCAAGTCCGGCATCGTGGCCAATGACCAGATGGTCGAACATGGCTTTCGCAGCCAGATCGCCGGGTCGCTCAAAATCGACGTTAGCGAACATGTGGACAAGCGCACCCTGCGCTTTATGGGTCCCGGAGCGGCCTATGCGCATATCGCGATGAGCCAGGCGATTGCCGATTCAGGATTGACCGAAGACCAGGTTGCCAACCCACGTACCGGCCTTGTCGCCGGATCGGGCGGACCGTCGACCAGCGCCATGCTGACTGCGCATCAGACCGTTCTGAAAAACGGCGCGACCAAGCGGATCGGCCCGTTTGCAGTTCCTAAATGCATGTGCTCAACCATTTCGGCCAACCTTGCGACCGCCTTCAAGATCAAGGGCATCAATTACTCGATCACTTCGGCCTGTTCGACCTCGTTGCATTGCATCGGCAATGCCGCAGAGCAGATCATGATGGGCAAACAAGATATAATGTTCGCGGGCGGCGGGGAAGAGCTGGACTGGACCTTGTCCTGTCTGTTCGATGCAATGGGTGCCATGTCGTCGAAATACAACGATACGCCCGAAAAAGCTTCTCGTGCATTCGACCAAGACCGCGACGGGTTCGTGATATCCGGCGGAGGCGGTATTGTCGTGCTGGAAGATCTGGAACACGCATTGGCACGCGGCGCCAAAATCTATGCTGAAGTGACGGGTTTTGCAGCAACCTCCGACGGTCACGACATGGTAGCCCCCTCTGGCGAAGGTGGCGAACGCGCCATGCGTCTGGCGCTGGACACCCTGCCCGAAGGCCGCAAGGTCGACTACATCAATGCCCATGGCACCTCGACCCCGGTCGGAGATGTCGGCGAAGTCGAAGCTGTGCGCCGTATTTTTGGCGAGGGAAGCGTGCCGCCGATTTCCTCGACCAAGTCGATGACAGGTCACGCACAAGGTGCGGCTGGCGCGCTGGAGGCTATTTTCTGCCTTTTGATGCTGGAACATGATTTTATAACGCCGTCGATCAACGTCGACACGCTTGCCGAGGGCATCCAGCCCGGAGAAATTGCAACTCAGCTAGTTGAAAATGCAGGTTTGGACAGCGTCATGACCAACAGCTTCGGCTTTGGTGGGACGAACGGGTCCATGGTTCTTTCAAAGTATAACGGGTGAATGGAATGTCAGATCTAATGAAAGGCAAACGCGGCCTCGTTATGGGCGTGGCGAATGACCGTTCGATCGCATGGGGCATCGCAAAGGCCATGCACGAAGCGGGCGCCGAATTGGCATTCACCTATCAGGGCGAGGCATTCGGAAAGCGGCTGGAACCGCTGGCGCAGAGCCTTGGCAGCGATTTCATGGTCGATGCGGACGTCACTGATGACGAGTCGCTGGATCGTGCCTTTGACGAGTTGGCCCAGCGCTGGCCGACCATTGATTTTGTGGTCCACGCCATCGCCTATTCCGATAAGTCCGAACTAACCGGCCGGTTCCTGGACACCAGCCGGGCGAATTTCAAGAATTCGATGGATATTTCGGCCTATTCGCTGATCGAAGTGGCCCGCCGCGCCTATCCGATGATGAAAGAAAACGGCGGCACGATCCTGACGCTGACCTATCAGGGGTCTAACCGGGTTGTGCCCAACTACAACGTAATGGGTGTGGCCAAAGCTGCGCTGGAATCAGCGACCCGTTATCTGGCCAACGATCTTGGACCTGACGGAATCCGGGTGAACGCAATCTCTCCGGGTCCGATGAAAACACTGGCCGGGGCGGCCATCGGCGGGGCCCGCAAGACCTTCAAGTTCTGCGACCAGAACGCTCCGATGCGCAGCAATGCCACGCTTGAGGCTGTCGGCGGCACCGCGGTTTATCTGGCTTCGGATGCGGGGGCTTGCACCTCGGGCGAAGTTATTCGTGTTGATGGTGGCTTCCACGTTCTGGGAATGCCTCAACCGGACCATATGTGACCATTTCTTTCCCTGTCAGTGCCAAGATTTGACCATCTTTCGCAGGCAGGGATAGTTGCATGAACAAAGCAGAGCAAATCATCGCCAGCAGCAAGCGGGTTTCCCGCCGAAAACCGGGTTTTCTGGGGTTTAGAGGCCGCGTCGCCTTGATGACCCTAACAATGCTGCTGATGCTGTTTGTATTCTTCACTCAGCCGCATGTACGCGAGATCTTTGCATCATGGACCAGCCTGTTTTCAGGCTGATCAAGATCACGAAACTCAATTCACCGAAACCACTTCGATTTCGAAAATCAGGTCCCTTCCGGCCAGAGGATGGTTCGCGTCCAGCGTGACGGTCACCTCGTCAGCCTCGACAACAGTTACCGGCAATGCGTGCCCTTCGGGCGTTTGCATCTGCAACTGGGTGCCGGGTTCAAGCGGGATGTCGTCCGGAATACCTTCGCGTGGTATGCTCTGACGCATTTCGGGATTGATCGGCCCATAAGCATCAACGCAGGCGATCTCGACACGTTTTTTGTCCCCGGCCACCAGACCAGGCATTGCACTGTCCAATCCGGGAATAATCTGCCCGGACCCCACCTCGAATTCCAGTGGATCGCGCCCTTGTGAACTGTCAAAGACATTCCCGTCCTGCAACGTACCGGTATAGTGGATGCGAACTGTGTCGCCCTGTTTTATCGCTGTCATTTTGGCCTCCGGCCGATAAAAAATTGAGCGGTCAAACCTAGGCAATGAAGCAACATTGTAAACCCTTAGCACTTTTGCAAACCTGCACCGAATGAACGGAGGGGAATTGATGCCGATCACAACCTGCATTTTTGATGCATACGGCACGTTGTTCGATGTGGCCGCAGCCGCAAGGCAAGCTGCATCAGAACCCGGCTTTGAGGCGTTACAGCAGAAATGGCCGGATCTGGCCAATCACTGGCGCCTGAAACAGTTGCAATACACCTGGCTGCGTGCGGTGACCGATGCACATGCAGATTTCTGGGACGTCACCCAAGACGGTCTGGATTGGGCACTAGAGGCAACGGGGCTGGACCAGCACCCGGCCCTACGCCAGCGCCTGCTTGATCTCTACTGGGAATTGCAGGCATATCCCGAGGTTCCCGAAATGCTGGCCACCCTTAAGGCCGGCGGGATGCAGACTGCGATCTTGTCGAACGGATCACCGCCGATGCTGGATGGTGCGGTTCAATCCGCAGGGATAAGCGGCGTTCTCGATGATGTTCTGTCGGTCGAAAGCGTCGGCGTCTTCAAACCGCATGCCAAGGTTTATGATCTGGTCGCACAGAGGTTCGGCTGCGAGCGCGACGAAGTCTTGTTCGTCAGCTCAAATGGCTGGGACGCGGCGGGGGCCAGTGGCTATGGTTTCGTCACTGCCTGGGTCAACCGTGCGAACGAACCAATGGATCGGTTGCCATGGCAGCCAACGCATGTACTGTCCGACCTGACATCCATTCCGGAACTTGCAGGATTCTGATGCCCTTTTTTTCGACCAACGACGGCAAACGCCTCTATTTCGAAGACACCGGCAGCGGCAGGCCGGTCCTGTGTTTGGCTGGCCTTACCCGAAACAGCCGGGATTTCTCATTTCTTGCCCCGCACATGACCGATTGGCGGATGATCGCGATGGATTATCGCGGGCGCGGGCAATCCGAGCATGACTCGGATCACGGGAACTATAGCCTGTTACGCGAATCTCAAGACGTGATCGATCTGCTGGATCATCTTGACCTGGATCAGGTGACCGTGATTGGGACCTCACGTGGAGGCCTGATCGCGATGACCTTGGCCACCACCCACCCAAAGCGGCTGGCGGCTGTTGTGCTCAATGATGTTGGTCCGGTCTTTAACCCATCGGGCATCGCCAAAATAATGGAATACGTCGGCAAACAACCGGTCTCGAAAACCTATGACGAGGCCGCGCACGCGCTTCAGCACATGATGGGCCCGCAGTTTCCAGGGATTTCGCTGGAAAGATGGCGGCAGATGGCTGAATTTCAAAATCAGGAAACGACAGAGGGTTTGACCCTGCGCTATGATCCGGCCCTGCGCACAGCGCTGCTGGAACAGGCCGCAGCCGGGGCAATCCCGGATATGTGGATATTCTTCGAGGCCCTGCACGACATCCCAACGGGTGTCATTCGCGGTGAAAATTCCGATCTTCTGAGCGCGCAGACATTGGCCGAGATGCAGAACCGGCATCCGGGGTTGATCTCGGCTACCGTGCCCGATCGCGGACACGTGCCGTTTCTGGACGAACCTCAATCATTGGGCGTTATTCGCAAAGTACTGGACGCGGCATGAGCACACTTGAAATGATCGAAGCCGCAGCCCTGCGTCTGCAAGGGCACGTCAGAGAAACACCAATTCTGACCTCTCCGTTTTTGGATGAAATCGCGGGTCGCCGCGTGTTGGTAAAACCGGAATGCCTGCAGCACACCGGCAGTTTCAAGTTTCGCGGAGCGTGGTCGGCCATTTCGGGCCTCAGTGAAGCAGACCGAAAGAAAGGTGTGATCGCCTATTCCTCGGGCAATCATGCTCAGGGCGTGGCTTATGCCGCCGCACAGCATGGTATTTCGGCTGTTATCATCATGCCCTCGGATGCCCCAAAGCTCAAAATCGACAACACGCGCGCTCTGGGGGCCGAGGTGGTTCTGTATGACCGCTCCAATGAAAGCCGCGAAGAAATCGGGGAGGCCGTGGCGGCCAAGCGTGGCTTGACCCTGATCCGCCCCTATGATGAACCGCTGGTGATAGCCGGGCAAGGCACAACCGGGCTAGAAATCGCGCGTCAGGCGGCTGCTCTGGGTGTGGAACAGGCCGATGTGCTGGTCTGTTGCGGCGGCGGGGGGCTGACCTCGGGTATTGCGCTTGCGCTCGAGGGGCACGCACCCGGTCTGCGCGCTCGCCCCTGCGAGCCCGAAGGGTTTGACGACGTCAAACGCTCGTTGGCACTGGGACGAATAAAGAACAACGCGGCCACATCTGGCAATATCTGCGACGCCATTCTGACCCCGCAACCCGGCGACATCACCTTTCCGATCCTGCAACGGCTGTGCGGTCCCGGCCTGTCTGTGACCGAAGAAGAGGCGATGCGCGCCATGGCTTTGGCCTTTCTGCGCCTGAAGATCGTGCTGGAACCGGGCGGTGCGGTTTCCCTGGCCGCAGCGTTGTTTCGCAGGTCCGAAATTCAAGGAGACGCCGTTATCATTGTCGCATCGGGTGGCAATGCGGACCCGGACGTCTTTGCCAAAGCTATGGAGTTCCTGACCTGACAACCGCCGTCGGTTCCGGCAGCGTGTCAGTTCAGCATGCAAAGACAAAGGATTTTTATGCAGATAGCTGACCTTGGGGATGTACAGCTTCATTACCGGATCGACGGCGCCCCACAAGGCGCGCCGATCGTATTCGCGAACTCGCTGGGCACCGATCTGCGCCTGTGGGATGCGATGCTGCCATACCTGCCTGATGGGCTGCGAGTCATTCGATACGACAAACGCGGGCATGGCCTGTCCTCGGCGCCTCAGGCGCCCTATTCGATGGGGGCGCTGATCCGCGATGCCGAAGGCCTTCTGGATCACCTAAAGGTCCGAGATTGCGTTTTTGTCGGTCTGTCCATCGGCGGGATGATCGCGCAGGGTCTGGCCGTCAAACGCCTGGATTTGATTCGCGGGCTGGTTCTATCAAATACAGCGGCCAAAATAGCCACCCCGGCGATTTGGGCGGACCGTATGGAAGCCGTCCGGATCGGCGGCATCGAAATGCTAGCCGACGCAACTATGGAGCGCTGGTTCTCGCGGGCATTCCACGCGTCGCCCCAGCACCTGCTATGGCGCAACATGATGGTGCGGCAACCTGTTGAAGGCTATCTGGGATGTTGCGCCGCCATTTCCGGAACCGATTTTTACACGCCAACAAGTGGCCTGCGTTTGCCGACTTTGGGCATTGCGGGCAGTGAGGATGGCTCTACCCCGCCGGATCTAGTAAAAGAAACCATTGATCTTATTCCCGGTGCCCGTTTCGAATTGATACGCAAAGCGGGCCATCTGCCCTGCGTCGAACAACCCATTGAATACGCGGCCCTACTAAAAGACTTTTTGACTGGCATCGGTCATATCTGAAGGAGCATTGCTTTGGCGGATTTTCTGTTGGTCCATGGCTCATGCCATGGTGCCTGGTGTTGGAGAGATTTGATCCCAGCACTTGAAACACGCGGCCATTCGGTCCGCGCAATTGATATGCCCAGCCACGGATCTGACCCGACGTCGATCGACCAGGTGACCCTGGACAGTTGCCGGAACGCCGTTCTGGCTGCGAGCAGATCGGATACGATCATCGTCGGCCATTCTTGGGGGGGATACCCCATTAGTGCCGCCGCCGAATTGAGACCGGATGCGATGCGCGGACTTGTTTTCCTGTCCGCCTACGTCCCCGAGAACGGATTGTCGATGGTCGAGATGCGCCGGAAATCACCGCGGCAAACAATAGTTGATGCCGTCGAAAAATCGACTGACGGGCTGTCCTATACGGTCAAACCCGATAGCGTGAAGGCCTTGTTTTACCACGACTGCCCGGAAGAGGTCCTGCTTTATGCGCTGGCTCGGCTTTGCCCGCAGGCCATTGCACCTCAGGAGGCACGGCTTACCCTGACAGCACATTTTCAGGATATGCCCAAAGCATATATCCGAACACTCGACGACCATACCATCCCGCCTGAATACCAGCACATCATGAGCCTCAGCATGCCCGAGGGAATGCGCCATTCCATCCAAAGCTCTCATTCGCCATTCTTTTCGCACCCTGAAAAACTGGCCGATCTATTGGACGACATCGCGCAGGGCTTTGATACTCTTGACTGATCTGCGAAATCTTGCGGCTTTCCTCTGAACCTGACCCCCGATAGGGTGCCCGAAACTTTCTTTGTCGGTTCCCATGCGCTTACCTTTCCTGTTTGTTCTTGCCACTGTCATGATTGATGCAATGGGGATTGGCCTTGTGCTGCCCATTATGCCCGAGCTCATTATTGATGTTCAGGGTGGTACGCTGGCCAGCGCGGCGATCTGGGGCGGCGTCCTAAGCACCGCTTTTGCAGCGATGCAATTTATCTTTGGACCGATCCTGGGCAACCTGTCTGACGCTTTCGGGCGCAGGGGTGTATTGTTGGTATCGCTGTTTGTTATGTCGCTGGACTATGTGGTCATGGCGCTTGCTGGCAGTATTTGGCTATTACTTGCCGGTCGGATCGTCGGCGGGATCACAGCCGCAACTCATTCCACCGCCGCGGCGTTCATGGCGGATGTGTCGAAACCCCACGAAAAAGCTGCGAACTTCGGTCTGTTAGGGGCGGCATTCGGGGTTGGCTTTGTCCTGGGTCCGGTCATCGGCGGATTGCTGAGCGAATATGGAACCCGTGCGCCCTTCTGGGCTGCCGCAGCGCTTTCGGCCATAACATTCGGCGTCGGTTTGATGGTGATGCCTGAAACGGTGACCGATAAGAACCGGCGCCCGTTCAGCCTGCGCCGCGCTAACCCCGTGAATTCATTGCGTGCCATCGCGGCGCTGCCGGGAATCCGTCCGATGTTGTGGGTCTATTTCCTCTATTCAGTCTCAATCTACGTCTATCCGGCCATTTGGGCCTATTTCACCGCCGAGCGTTTTGGATGGTCACCCCAGATGATTGGTGTGTCGCTGGGTCTTTATGGAATTGGAATGGCCGCGGTTCAGGGCGGATTGATACGCCCCGCCACACGTTTTCTCGGCGAACGCGTAACAATCCTTCTCGGGATGGTGTTCGAGATTGTCAGCTTTCTGCTTCTGGCTTTTCTGACTAATGGAATAATCGCGCTGATGCTGATCCCGATCACGGCTATCGGCGCAGTCGCAACCCCGGCAATCCAGGCTCTGGCCTCGCGCGCAACACCAGATTCGCAACAAGGAGAGCTTCAGGGCGTGCTAACTTCACTGCACGCGCTTTCCATGGTGATTTCCCCTCTGGTCATGAGCAGCGTATTTGCCTGGTTCGCAAAGCCCGGCTCCGCCATCTATTTTCCCGGCGCGCCGTTTCTTCTGGCCATGTGCCTTATGATTGTCGGCCTTATCCTCTTTTACAGATCTCGCCCCATTTCTGCATAACAACGACATGACGATGACGGTTTCGGCCTTGCAGGTCATTCCGAACCGCGCCACCGTGATTAAAACCGAATACGAGGACATCATGCAATCCATCAAGGCGGCCGTATGTCGGGCATTCGACAAACCCCTGGTCATAGAAGACGTGCTGATCGCCCCGCCCGCCGCCGGCGAAGTCGAGGTCACCCTGGATGCGGTTGCGATCTGCCATTCCGACATTTCTTTCGCCAGCGGCGCCTGGGGTGGATTCCTGCCCGCTGTTTATGGCCATGAGGCCGCGGGTGTGATCACCGCAACGGGCGGCATGACCGAAGGGTTCGAGGTTGGCGATTCCGTCGTGGTGACGCTGATCCGTGCATGCGGTTCCTGCCCCTCCTGCGCGGGTGGCAAGCCAACCTTATGTGAAACACCCCACGACACTGTAAAAGGTCCGTTGCGCACCGCTGACGGGGGCCCGCTGGAGCAAGCAATGGCGTGCGGGGCTTTTGCCGAAAAAGTCGTGGTCAGCCACCGGCAGATCGTGAGAATTCCCGAGGCCCTGCCAAAGGATGTGGCCAGTCTGCTGTCTTGCGGGGTAATCACCGGTGTGGGCGCTGCCGTGAATGCCGCCGGTCTGCGCCCGGGTCAGGATGTCGTCGTGATCGGGGCCGGAGGCGTTGGCCTGAACGCCATACAAGGCGCACGGATTGCGGGTGCCCGGCGTATCGTTGCGGTCGACATGACCGAGGACAAACTGGCCATTGCAAAGGAATTTGGTGCAACCCACGGCGTTCTGGCCACTTTGGACGCGCCATGGAAGGCAGCTTACCGCGCACTTGGCGGTCGAGGGGCCGATGCCGTGCTGATCACAGTCGGTGCAATCCCGGCCTATGACCTGGCCGTTCGCTATCTTGGCCGAGGCGGTAAGGCCATCATGATCGGGATGCCCCATTCCGGCGACATGGCAAGCTATGAACCTGTTGTCCTGGCCGCACTTGGTCAGGGGCTGATCGGGTCAAAGATGGGGGATGTGGTGATCCAACGTGATATTCCCTGGATGATCGACCTGTATGAACAGGGGCGGCTGAGGCTGGATGAACTGATCTCGGGCCGCTGGTCCTTGTCGCAAATCAACGAGGCGATTGCGGATACCAAAACCGGATCGGCCAAACGAAACGTCATCATGTTTGACAGGGCCTAAGCAGCCCCGGCTGGAGTATATCCTATGAAACTGCAGGATCTCGATATCATTGTCACGGCCCCCCCTGCTCCGGGTTGGGGTGGCCGGTACTGGATACTGGTAAAGGTTACCACCGACACAGGCGTCACCGGTTGGGGCGAATGCTATGCTTCATCCATTGGACCTGAAGCTATGTGTCACGTAATCCGGGATGTCTTTGAACGGCATATGCTCGGCGAGAACCCCGAGAACATCGAGCTTATGTTCCGCCGCGTCTATTCCAGCGGTTTTACCCAGCGCCCCGACCTGACCGTAATGGGTGCGTTTTCAGGGCTAGAAATCGCGTGTTGGGACATTCTGGGTAAAGATCGCGACCGTCCGGTTTATGCGCTTTTGGGTGGGCTGGTTAATCAACGCATCCGGGCCTACACCTACCTTTACCCCCTGCCCCGGCATGACCTGGCCGACTTTTGGACTTCGCCCGACCAGGCCGCGGAATGTGCAGCTGAAATGGTGAGCCGCGGCTTCACGGCAGTAAAATTTGATCCCGCTGGTCCCTACACGATCCGTGGCGGGCATATGCCTGCTATGTCCGACATCTCGATGTCAGTTGCCTTTTGCAAAGCGATCCGTGAAGCGGTCGGCGACAGGGCCGACCTGTTGTTTGGCACCCACGGTCAGTTCAACACCGCAGGCGCAATCCGGCTGGGTCAGGCGCTGGAACCCTATTCACCGCTTTGGTTCGAAGAACCTACCCCACCTGACATGATCGAAGACATGGCCCGCGTCGCTCGCAACGTGCGAATACCCGTGGCAACCGGGGAACGCATGACCACCAAAGCCGAATTCGGTGCAGTTTTGCGCGCAGGTGCAGCAGAAATCCTGCAACCCGCCCTTGGGCGTGCAGGTGGGATATGGGAGATGAAGAAAGTCGCAGCCATGGCCGAGATATTCAACGCCCAAATGGCTCCGCATCTCTATGCTGGTCCAGTTGAATGGGCCGCCAACATCCATCTGGCAGCCTCAATCCCAAATCTGCTGCTGCTGGAAACCATTGATACGCCGTATCACGACGCTTTGATCAAAGGTTCACTGCGCGTTGAAAATGGCTTTGTCGTGGCACCGAATGCGCCAGGGTTGGGGATCGAAGTGGACGAAGATCTGGCCCGCTCACACCCCTATACCGGCGATGGGTTGCACCTTCAGATGCAGGAAGAACCTTGCGACTATGCCAACGGCAACGCCTTTCAGGGCGGTGCCCCTGCTGCAAAGGGGTGACAAGTACTGAAATTCTGAGTCATATTGCGCCAAAGCCAAGTTTGGAACCTATACGCGCGTGACAGTTCAAGACCACGAAACACTGAATTCGGACGAAACTCCGCCCGGCATGCAGGAAAGTGCAGCACGTGCCGCCGCGTACCTTAAGACGCTGGCGCATGAAGGCCGCCTGATGATTTTGTGCCATCTGGGTGATGGCGAGAAATCGGTTGGTGAGCTGGAAAAACTGCTGCAAATCCGGCAGGCCGCAGTCAGTCAGATGTTGGCACGCCTACGAGAAGAACAGCTGGTGTCGACACGGCGCGATGGCAAAACCATCTACTATTCCCTGCAGGACGGAAATACAGCGAAAGTCATCCAGCTGCTATACGACCTGTTCTGCAAACCTGAAGCCAACCCCTAGTTCGAAACATAGCCGGCGATCACCTGCATCAGCTTGAAAGCGGTTGCGGCATCGTTTTCGACCACGGCCAGGAATTCTTCCTCACCGATACGCAGACAAGACAGGTCGGTTTCCGCAATCATGCTCAGGGCGCGGGGTTCCTTTCGGATCAACCCCAACTCTCCGACCAATGCGCCGGAGCCAACCGTTGCGATCAGTTGATCGGGACCTTCTGGTTGCGGCAAATACAGGCCTGCCTCGCCTCCCAAAACGACATAGGCCCCATCGGTGGGCTGGTCGTCTTTCAGGAACACCACCTCTCCCGGTTGAGCCTGGAACCAGCGCGCACCAAATGCCAGAAGGCGCAGCTGCCTGCGGTCAAGACCGGAAAACAGCGGCGTCTGTTCCAGCGCACGAAGCTTGCGCGCCAAATCGGCTGATGCTGCGCTATCTTCTTCCACGTCGGCGGGTCCTTCGTCTGAAACCACACGACCTTGCCTTATTTCTATGAACATGTCGAATACGTCAGGGTTTTCGTACTGATCGTTCAGATAAATCACCGTCGCATTTGGCAACAGGGCGCGCAGGTTTTTATAGACCGCAATCTGAGTTTCCATGTCATAGCTTGCCAAAGCATTATCCAGGATCAGAATGTCGGGTTTCTTGATCGTAGCCCGCGTAAAGGCCAAAGGTTCGGCGAAAACCGCAGGCAGGTTCTGCCCGCCCAGCGAGACCGGTACATCGTAAATCAGCTCGACCACCAAAGGTCGGGCTCCGTTTTCAGAAAGGACATCAACGATCAGCTTACGGACCTCATCTGATCGCGCGCCGCCGATCTGGCTGACCTTACCGAACAAAGCGTTCTCCATCACGGTCAGACCGGGGGCAAACTCGGTTTCCTTCAGCGGCACGAAGACATCATTCAGATGTTGCAGCAGTTTTTCGGAGTGGCTTTGCCGCAATTCAAGTATGCGGTTTTTCAATTCATCCGTAAACGCGGGGCCAATCTGTTCTGCCGAGATGACAAACGGAACCGCAAGAAGGTTGGCCAGTTGCCCATCATCCAGACCGCTGACACCTTCGTTTCGGGTGCGCTCTACCAGTTCGACGGCAGCTTCGTAGACTTCGGCCTGCAAGCCAAGCTTGCGGAACAACGGGTGGTCCGTGCCGTCCAACCCAAAGATCTGGCGCAACATATCAATGACATCGCGCGTCAGGCCGACCAGGGTTTCGTCCAAGCCCAGCTCGCGCAGCTGCCCCAAAAACACGCCCTGACGGGTCAGTATTTCCTGAGTGACCGGAACGCAGGGTGTCGCGAAAAGCAGGTTTTCCGCGACCGGCAAGGCCGCATTATATGCATTGCGGTCAAAGATCAGAGCCTGCTGTTGCAGCCCAGCCTTGACTACCGCCTCCTGAACTTTGGGCCGTAGTTCAACCAGTTTTCTGACCAACTCGGGGTGCTCGTTGGCTTCGAATGTCTGTTCAGCACCGCGCTGAAACAGGGCAGCGCCCGAACCTAGACCGTCGATCAGTTGTAACCACCAGTCGCGCAGGTCTTCCACGGTGTTCAAACCAGCCAGCGACGGGTCCAGCCAATCAACTCTAAACGGGTCGGTACTGTTGCCCGCTCGTCTTGTTTCAGCAAAGCCGGGGTCGTCTGATTCTGTCGACAGAGGACGAAGACGCATCGGCATCATCACATTGTCGCCCAAAGTTCCCTGAAACATAACCGGTCGCGATGAGGCAAAACCGATCCGCGCAGCAATGACCCCCTGATGCAGCTTTGACAAATCTTCCTGCCCGACCGTTACCCTGCCGGAACTGGGCAGGATCTCTCGGGTCAGCAATTCCGAAACCGCACGCCGGTCTTCTTCGCTGGGCGCAGCGATTCCGATGGTTTTACCGCCTGGGAATGTCAGATCGAGGTCGTCCAGAACCAGATTCCCGTCCATGTCACGAACAGACGCATGTTTCAGAACAATATCCCCGTCCAGCCTGGGATGTTTGTCGGGCTCGCCTTCGAACAGGCTTTCGTCCTGCATTCCAGAGGGTGCAAAGCGTTCGATCACAACATCCCAGCGCAGGGACATATCCTGTGTCTGGTTGTAATAGGTCAGCAACTCTTTCCAAGGCGAACTGAGGTCCTTGTAAGCCGCCAAAGCCGCAACCAACGCCCCCAACGAGACCGAGCCCTGCAAGACCAGAATGCCGCCAACCAGATAGAACAGGAATGGGGTAAGCTGCGAAATGAAGTTGTTGATGAACTTCATAAAGAACTTTTTCTGGTAGATATCGAAGCGGATTTCAAACAACCGGCCCAGCTGATCCGAGATCATGGCCCGGCGATACCGCCAGCCGCCATTTGCCCGCAGCGTTGACGCACCTGCTGCGTTTTCACCAATCTGTGCAGCCAGCACGCGCACTTCCTGGATGCGGCTTTTGTTCAACAGATTGATCTGGCGCTGCAGCTTTGGGATCAACCAAGCCTGTAACGGGATCAGGGAAACGGCAGCAAGCCCGAACCAAAAGCTCTGTAGGAACAGGAAGGACAGTATCGTGATCATCTGTCCCGCCTGCAATACCGGCTGGCTGATCGCATCGCCCATCAGCCCACCCATCGGCTCGCTTTCAGCGGTGATCATCGACACCATTTCGCCTTGGCTGACCCGTTCGAAATAGGGTTGCGGAAATCTCAAGGCGCGGCTGATCATCTGATACCGGAATCGGCGCAGCATCCGTTCGCTCAGGACGCCTTTCATGGTGTTGATGCGCATTTTCATCAAACCATGCGCCAGAACGGCGAGCAGAAACCCAATGCATAATATGATCAGAAAATTCGTTTGCGACAGGCTGTAGCCCAGCACATCAACAACAGGGGTCGCAGCCCCGATCGCGTCATTGATGATGCGCTTGGGCAGTTCCAGCGTCAGGTATAGCAGCGGAAACAAAGACGTGGTTACGGCCAGCAAAATCAGCTGGTCGCGCTTTGAATATTTCCAGATAAAACGGAAAATCGTGCGTTCTATGGAACCTGCCCCTGCTGCGGATCACTGACCCGGTCTTTACGAAATTCTCGTAAATTCAACAGTCTGAATTTACCGCAATCAAGCCTGCAGACGCAAATAGTTTCCGAATTGAACAGATATTTGCCGAATGTGAACAAGTTCATTTGCGCAACCTCACATTAGCCCCTACTGTTTGCTTCAGGACGATATCGGGAGGATTCATTTGCCTGCCACTCTAGGCACTGTGTTATTGATGCTCTGCTTATTGCAGATCAAACATATGTTTGCAGATTTTTACCTCCAGACGCCTAAGATGCTGTCCGGCCGAGGCGAATATTTTCACTGGGGACGCGCCCAACATGCCGCTGTGCATGTTATTGGGTCGGTGTTGGTTTTCTTGGTATTCGGCACCCCGCTGCCGTTTATCGTAATCATTGCCGGGCTAGAGTGGATCGTTCATTTCAACATCGACTTTGCCAAAGCCAGCTATTCCGACAAAAAACAGCTTATGCCAACCCAGGCAGCCTTTTGGCGGGCAGCCGGGCTGGATCAGTGCATGCATAATCTGACCTATGTGGCAATGGTCTGGGCCTGGGCGACATTCGCGGCCTGAACCAGAATTACCACAGCAATTCAGAGTTGAGTGGCCGATGGATAGAGCGATAGCCACCGCTGGTCTATGGCATCGATCTTCTGCGGGTCGAACTCGGTCTCAACTTCCCAGTACCGGCCAGACTCCACGAAATATCCAAGATCCGACTCCGACCGTATGATCTCAGCCATCCCCGATGTAGAAGGCATCTCGACCGAAGACAAATCTTCGCCGTCGACCGAGGGGTAAACCAGTCGGCTTGGCCCTTCGAACAATCGCACTGTGCGACAGCCCTGCGCCGCAGCAAACAATCCTAGTCGCGCCGACTTCGCCTCAAGCAGTCGCAATGTCACATCGGATCGCAACGGATCTGCGGCTCCGTTGCCGTAGAAATGCGTCCGACCCTGTCCGGAATAGATCATATCGCAACCGCAATAAGCCAGAACCGAGGGCTGTAATGCAGACAAAGCCCAGTATCCGGCGGTAAAGGCCATCGTTCCCCCGGCATAGACAAACCCACCGAAACCATTCTGTATCGGAACGTATTCATTTGCAGTGACTATACGCTGGATGTCACTGACAGATGTGGGCATGTTCTTGGTCGGGAAATCCTCGGGGTGGATCAGAAAATCCCAGTCTGCGCGGACCCGCCAGGCATTGTTGATAGCGACGATATGCGTGAACGGCGTACGCGCCCAGTCCCGCGCACGCAGCGCGGTGGGGGCGCTGCCGAGGATCAGAACCTTGTTCTTCGATTTGGTCATTATGCGTCCGGGCTCAACTAGATCCCGTGAATGCTAGTGCATCAGGACGCGTCGGCTAGCCCAAAACGGAAAAACTGCTTTCTTTGTTGATCGGGCGCTTGCGGGAATAGAAACCGACATCGATTGTGCGTCCAATATAGGGCAGTTCAAATTGTAGCGGCGCACTGTCATGATCCGCGCCGTCTTCGCAATACCCGATCAGCGCCGTCATCATCTTGCCTGCAATCGGCGCGTTCTTGTACTGATTTCCACTGGATCCGCAGGCCATATAAAAACCGGGAAGGCTGGATTTGTCATAGATCGGAATCCAATCCGTAGACGCATCATACAGGTCCACCACACCGCGGGTCTTGGAAGGAATGCCAAGACTGGGCACTCTCTGGGCATAGCGCATCGCTTGCGTCGTCCACTGGTCGGTAAAGTCACGATTATAGGTTACGTCATCTTCGCACCATTGATGTGGGTCGCATTCGGGGTCTTCCGAGCCCACCAGGATGTGGTTGCCATGCTCTGGCCGGCAATAGCAGGCGATATCGCTGTCCGACACGATTGTCCCGTCATTTTCAAAGTCAAACCCCTCGGGCGCAGGGACGTGAACGACCTCTTGGCGCAAGGGGCGGGTCTGAATGGTCATGTCATCCAGAACATCTGCCATCCCGTTGATGATGGCCGAACCCGGCCCGGCTACGTTAACCACAACTTTCGCATGAATGTCTTCTCCCGATGCCAACCTGACACCAGAAACTCGCCCGTCATCAGTCAAAATCTCGACCACTTCGGCCCCGGTCCGCACTTCGGCCCCGTGCTGTTTGGCGGCATCCATCAGGTTCTGTGCGGATAGGGCCGGATCGGTGACATACCCGGCTTGAGGCCAGTAAACGCCGCCTTGCATCTTGCGTCCGTTGGGCTGCCCAAACTCGGGGTCATCCATGCGACGAGCGGGGGCAAAACTGTCCTGCGAATAGACCGGCAGCCGGTCGGTGACCTGTTCGGGGGACCATTCCTCGAACGGGCAATTCAGCGCGGAGCTGTTCTTCATGTGTTTTTCCAGCAGCCCGTTCGCCTCGGTCTTCATGACCAGACAGCCGGTTTCGCGGAATTGGGCCAGATCGGCGCCTTGCGGCAGGCCAAGATACTCGGCCCAGTCGCGCCAATAATGATAGCCTTCCCAGGCGAATGCCGTGCCGTCAAAGGTGGAATAATGCATCCGAATGATCGCGCAGGATCCGGCGGTTGAGCCATGGCCAACCTGAGCGTTTCGGTCCAGAGATACGGTTTTCCACCCGGCCTTGGCCATTTCAAATGCGATGGCCGCCCCGATCACGCCGGTTCCGATGATGATTGCATCTGGTTGACTCATGATGGCTCTCTTTTCCAGTGATGGCGCGAATAGGCGCTGAATTCTTCTACTTCCTCTGGCCTCGGCTCGACCCCGGTGAAGACATATAGATAATGCGGCACCATTGATATCCGCGTGGACATCGGTTCATTCAGCTGCGCCAGATCGTATCCTATCTGCATGTAATACAGCACGCGCGCACGGGTTTCCGCCTCGACCTCGGAATAGCCAAAGCGGGCAAACATGGCGTGCAGCGCTAGCAACCGTCGGGCGTCAGACTGGTCCAGCGCGCGCCGCACCTTGCCCGATTTGCGCGCCCAGTCGCGCACCGCGAAATCCAGCGCGGTGTCAAACAGGTCGGTATTGACGACACAGCGATGCACATTGCACACCGCACCGGTTATCGTCTTTGCCGGAGCTTCGGCCTGCGCGACCAATGCCGCAGTATTGGTGGCCTGCCACCGTGCCAGAAGAGCATCCAGCAGTTCCTGGCGCGATTTGAAGTACCAATAGAAGGACGACCGAGACACGGCCATCCGTTCCGCCAGATTCATCACCTTGATCTGATCGACCCCGTCCGAGATTAGCACATCCAACGCCACGTTCAGCCAGTCGTCGCGCGTGACCTTGATATTGCCGATCAGCGGTTCAGCTTCCGGGTCGTCCCGGTGCAGGATGGGTTTCGTATTCATTTAACTCTCCGGCGGCGCGCCGCCCTCTTCGGTACGTTTGGCAATAAAGTCCTTCAGCGCGCCAATCTGGTCGCTGTTTTGCTCAGGTGGCTGAAAATTGGCCAAAATCTCCTTCCATACACCGGTCGCACGACTGTTTGCGTCCAACGATCCACGCTCGGTCCAGGTGCCGAAATTGGCATAATCATGGACATGCGGCTCATAGAATTCGGTATTATAGCGGTCCATCGTCTGGCTGGATGCAAAGAAATGTCCGCTGGGCTCAACCTCGCTTAGCGCGGTGTCGAACCCAATTTCAGCCTCGCCAGCCTGCACCCCGGCGCACAGCTCGGCCACCATGTTCAACACTTCGGCGTCGCAGACCAGTTTTTCAAAGGACACGGTCAATCCGCCCTCTAGCCATCCCGCCGAGTGAATGATCACCGTCGCCCCGGCCATCAGGCACCCCCACAGGCCAAACTGGTTTTCATTTGCCGCCTGCACATCATTGATGTTTGAAGCCGACCCCGCAGCCGAGCGCCACGGCAGGCCCAGATGCCGCGCCAACTGCCCGGCCGCCAGTGAGGCCTGAAAATGCGAGGGCGTTCCAAAGGCCGGAGCACCGGATTTCATATCCACATTGCTGGTGAAAGTGCCATAGCACACAGGCGCACCGGGACGTGCCAATTGCGTCAGGGTCAGTGCGGCCAACGCCTCGGCATGGGACAGGGTGATGGCCCCCGCCACCGTGATCGGTGCCATCGCCCCCATCAGCGTGAAGGGCGTGATGATTGACATCTGCCCGTGCCGAGCAAAGTCGATCAGCCCCTGCGCCATCGGAATGTCCAGCGTGCGCGGGCTGTTCGTGTTGATGATCGTATAGCTGTGCGGGTGGGTCCTAAATTCGTCATCCGACAGGCCCCGCGCGGTCGTCAGCATCTCAAAGCAATCCATCACCTGCGGTGTCCCGCGCGAGAAGAAGAATGGGAACTTGTCTGTCAGCTCCATCTGCGCCTGCGTGGTGAAATAGTGCCGCAGAGGGGTTGGGACATCCTGCGGTTCGACCTGCGGCGAGATCATTTGAAAGACGTCGAAATGATGGGTGAGTTTCAGGAACTCCAGATAATCCTGCCCCGTCGCCGGGCGACGCCCGCGCACCAGATCGGTGGCATTGGGGGCCCCTGCCCCCGGTTGAAACACAAGGCTACCCAGTTCCAGCGTGAAATCCCGGTGCGACGCACCGGCTCGGCAGGTGATGGATTTCGGGGCCGAGGCAACGGCGGCCTCGACCATGTCGCGACCAATAAAAACCATTTCGCTATCGACATCAACGCGCGCGCCAGCTTTGGCAAAAATGCTCCGCGCCTCAGGCAGCAGCACCTTGATGCCCAACTCTTGCAACAAACGCAGCGCGGTTTCGTGCATGTCAGCGATCTGATCCGCCGGAAACACCTCCATCACCGGGAATGGATTCCTCAGCTGGCGGTAGTCGACCTTGCGGTTGGTCGCAGGCGCGGCATCAGCGCCACGCCCTCGCCTTCGCCGTCCACGTTCGGGGTTGGTCATTGTCAGCCCCGCATCGCTTTGCCCTGTGGATCATAGGGCGACGGCGCGATGACCCGCGCAGGTCGTTCGACCCCAACCACATGGACAGACAGTTCAGTGCCTGGTGCGGCCTTTTCACGATTGACCAGCGCCATCGCCAGGGACTTGCCGGTGTAGTGGCCATAGCCGCCCGAGGTGACAAAACCCACGTGCTCTGCCCCTGACCAGACAGGTTCGTATCCGCTGGCATCTGCGTCCAAAGCATCAACCTCAAGCGTCACCTGAACCTGCGCAGGACCATTGCCATCGCGTTCGGCCAAGGCGGCCTCTTTACCGACGAAATCCTTGTCCCAATCGATCCAGCGATCCATGCCGGTCATGCCCGGCGTGTAAGCTTGCGTGAATTCCGCCGACCAGATGCCAAAGCTCTTCTCAAGCCGCGTGGACAGCATCGCATTGAAACCGCACTCGCGGATGCCCTCATCAGCCCCGGCCTCAAGCAACATCCGGCGCAGCTTGATGTGATCGCCATAGCGGCAGTTGATCTCATAGCCTTTTTCACCTGTGACAGACATGCGCGCAACGCGAGCCCTGACAAGACCGATATCAAAATCACCACAGCCCATGAATTTCAGGCCCGAGACGTCCTGCTCGGCCAGTTTTTGGATTACCTCCTGCGATTTCGGCCCGACCAGACCGAACCCGCAATACTCCTCGCCCAGATCGCGAACCTCGACTCCGTCGATCATATGATCGTCGAACCAGCGCATATGCCAGGCACGCAGGTAATAGCTGCCCATGATCCACCAGGTGCCATCGCCCCAATTCAGAACGGTCAGATCCCCTTTTAGCCGCCCATTCTCACCCAGCATTGGTGCCAACTTGGCCCGTCCCGGCGCGGGCAGTTTCGAAGCCATCACGTGATCCAGCCACAGCTCGGCACTTGGTCCGGTGACCTCGAACCGGGAAAAGCCAGAGATGTCCATCAGGCCGACGCCCTCGCGGATCACCTTGCATTCCTTGGCCACGATGTCATGCGCGTTGGATCGCTTGAGGGTCGGCGTTTCTTCGAACCCTTTCGGCGCGAAGTACAGCGGCACCTCAAGGTCCCAGCTGACACCCCATTTGCATCCCGCTCCAGTCATCGCGTCATGAGCTGGCGCCATCTTCAGCGGACGACCGGCAGGCAGCTGTTCATTCGGATAAGTCATCACGAAACGGTGGGAATAGAATTGCCCGGTGGTTTCACGAATATAGCGTTTGTTCTGGGCAAAATCGCCATAGCGGGCAATGTCCATCGGCCATGCATCGGCCTCGGGCTCGCCATGGATCATCCACTCAGCCAGCGTTTTGCCAACGCCGCCGCCCTGCAGGAACCCGGCCATGACAGCGCAGGCGGTCCAATACCCGCGCTTGCCTGGAACCGGCCCGACCAGCGGGTTACCATCAGGCGAGAATGTAAACGCCCCGTTGACCCAGGTTTTGATACCGACATTCTGGATCGACGGATAGCGTTCAAAGCCCAGCGTCAGTTCATTTTCAATCCGGTCAAGCTGCTCCTGAAACAGTTCCTCGCCATAATTCCACGGCGCGCCGTCCATGGCCCAATGTTCATGGTCGACCTCATAGATACCGACCAGAACTCCCTTTTGGTCTTGCCGCATATAGGTGAACCCCTCGAGGTCCACGGTCATCGGCATTTCAAAATCCGCCGCCGCCACTTCGGGCACTGTATCCGTGATCAGATAGTGATGTTTCAGCGGCGATACTGGCAGCTCAACCCCAGCCATGCGCCCGACCTGCTTGGCCCAAAGCCCCGCGGCATTGACCACGTGTTCACAGGTGATGGTGCCCTTGTCGGTCACGACCTGCCAGCCATCATCGGTCTGGATCAATTCCTCGACCTTGGTCTCCTCGTAATACTCGGCACCGCGTTTCTTGGCGGCAGTTGCATAGGCCTGAACCGTACCGGTCGTGTCGATATAGCCCTCTCGATCGGCCCACATCGCGCCCAACACGCCGTCGGTCGACATGATGGGGCAGCGCCTCTGCGCCTCTTGTGGGGTCAGCAATTCGCAATCATCGATGCCGATGGACTGGAAGATACGATAGTTGGCCTGCAGCCACTCCCACCGCTCGGGCGTTCCAGCCAAAGTCAGACCACCAGTCATGTGCAGGCCGATATTCTGCCCGGATTCCTTTTCGATCTCGCTGAGAAGGTCGATTGTATAGGCCTGCAGCGATGCCATGTTCGGATCCGCGTTCAGCGCGTGAATACCGCCCGCCGCGTGCCAGGACGATCCCGACGCCAATCGCCGCCGTTCCAGCATGACCACATCTGACCAGCCGAATTTGGCCAAGTGATACAGAACCGAGGCGCCCACAACGCCGCCACCGATGACCACAACGCGATACTGAGATTTCATTATGCTCTCCCCTGCATGACTCGAGGGAGACGCTAGTGATACTGTTCACACCTGTCTAGACATTTCTGTACAGTGCAAGCGAGCAAGTTCAGACAGCTCAATTTCAACGCCTTAAAGCTGTGCGCTTGGACGCGATTCGATCTTGTCGAACCAAGACAGCGTCGCGGTATTTTCCTGTGGAATCCGCATCTTGATCACGCGGGCAAAGTCAACGAACACAAAGGTCGAGATATCGGCCAGCGTAAACTCAGCCCCCGCAACAAACGCACTATCCTTCAGCCGCGTTTCAAGCAAATCGAAAAACCGGCCAACCCGGTCCATGCCACGCTGTGCCAGCTCGGGAATCTGGGCATAGTTCGCCGGGCCCGGAACCGCCCGATCCTTGAACGCGGGATGGGTGTTGCGCAGAGCCTCAGCAATAGGCACTCCACCCTGCTGCTCGACAATGCTGTTCCACATCAGGACCAGCCCCTTTTCATCTGGCGTACGTCCCATCAAAGGTGGTTCGGGAAAGCGCGCCTCAAGATAGGCGGCAATGCCCAGGTTTTCGGTCAGCGTTGCGCCCTCATCCGTCACCAGAACAGGGATCGTCGCATTGGGGTTTACTGCAAGGAAAGCGTCATCCAACTGTTCCGCCTTTGCAATCGAGATATTGCGCGTTTCAATCTCCAGCCCTTTTTCTGCGATGAACATGCGCGCGCGGCGCGGGTTTGGAGCGGTCGTGCAATCATAGAAAAGCATTTGGCAACCCTTTCGCACTCAGCGGCGGTAGATGAAACAACGTCCGTCTACCGCATGCTCAGGCAAGGGCATCTCGGTCAGGTTTTCGAAATACATCCGGTCGCTGGACACCATCAGCCCACCTTCTGCCAACAACGGTTCTATCAGGGGGGAAACCAACCGCGCGAAAGCATCGTTCTTGTCCCTGTTATGGCCGCCAAGATCCGCATGGATCAAACTGGCCGTCGCCCCAAACCGTTCCAGCGCCGCAGGCAGAGTCTCACGCACATCCCCCAGAATCACCAGATCCTCGGGCGGGGTAGAGTCCGGATGGGAGGCCACGGCGCGCTCGAACACATAGACCGGACGGTTCTGAATATACTGAACCATGTGGTGATAGGTGCGGCCGTTGCCCAATCCCAGCTCGAACACCGGACCGGACATGGTGCTTGTCTGTGCAATGGCATGGTCCAGGCAGGCGCGCTGGGACACCATGCGGTCGATGAACAGGTCAAGACGGCTTTGGGGATCGGGCACTGGGAAATCTCTCCTTGATATTTGACGACACATAACCTGTGACCGACATCGCATGTGATGACAAATCCTCAAGGCATTGTGTAGGCAAATCGGCCTCAGTTTCACGCTTTCGCGACATTTCACCCTAAGAACGGGTTTGACTATACAGGCACAACCGCGCGAAACTGCGACAAAAAACACAGGGAGTTGATCAAGCCTATGCCGAGCTACGGCCTAACGGGTGGAATACCCGCATGACTGCGTTGTTGTCTGTCCGGGACCTCAGCATCGGATTTGGTGCCGGAGAGTCTGTGGTTCAAGGCGTCAACTTCGACGTCGAAGCGGGACAGACACTTGCGCTTGTGGGTGAATCAGGGTCGGGGAAAACGATCTCATGCCGGGCTGCGTTGCGCATTCTTCCCCGAGCAGCCCAAATTCGAAGCGGCACGATTACTCTGAATGATTCCAAAGGTATAGAGGAACTGACCCAGATCAGCGAGCGTCAGATGCGCGGCATTCGCGGCAATCGGATCTCGATGATATTTCAAGAGCCGATGCGCTCGCTCTCTCCCCTGCACAAAATTGGCAATCAGGTCAGCGAAGTTCTTTGGCTGCATCGCAATGCCTCCGAGGCACAGGCCCGCAAAACGGTTCTGGAACAGTTCGAACGCGTGGGTTTTCCAGACCCTCAGCGCGCCTATGATTCTTACCCGTTCGAGCTGTCCGGCGGGATGCGCCAACGCGCCATGATCGCTATGGCCATGGTTTCCAAACCGGAATTACTGATCGCGGACGAGCCGACGACAGCATTGGACGTTACGACACAGGCCCAGGTGCTGGGGCTGATCAAAGAGCTTCAGCGTGAAACGGGAATGGCGCTCATCCTTGTGACCCATGATTTGGGGGTCGTCGCCAATATGGCCGAACAGGTCGTGGTCATGCACAAAGGCCGCGTGATGGAGGCCGGAGCTGCGGCACCGATCCTGACCAGCCCTGCTCACCCCTATACCCAACAGTTGTTCAACGCCGCGCCCGAGATTCCGGATCAGGATGCGGTTGGCATCCCGATGCCCGACGAAGATCTGATCCTTCAGATGAAGGCCGTGTCGAAAACCTATACGATGCGATCCAGCAAGGGCTGGCAGGGCGAACGCCTGATCCATGCCTGCCGCGGAGTCGATCTGAGCCTCGCGCGGGGCAAGACGCTGGCGATCGTCGGCGAAAGCGGCTCGGGCAAAACTACGGCCGCCCGCATCGCACTAGGGGCTGAGCCGCCTGATCCGGGCGGAGAGGTTCTGTTTCGAACCTCCCCCGATGAAGAAGCGATCACCGTTCACAAGATGACGCGGACCCAGCGCACCGCGTTTCAGCGCAAGGCGCAGATGGTGTTTCAGGATCCCTACAGCTCGCTCAGTCCTCGCATGCGCATTCAGGATGCGATGACCGAACCGTTGGAGATTCATCGTATCGGATCGACCGCCGAGCAGCGCGAAAAAGCGGCCGAGATGCTGACACGTGTTGGCCTGAACGCCGATATGCTGAAACGCTATCCCCATGCTTTTTCCGGCGGCCAAAGACAGCGCCTGTCGATTGCCCGCGCAATGATGCTCGACCCTCAGCTTATTGTCTGTGACGAACCCACTTCGGCTCTGGACGTATCGGTTCAGGAACAAATCCTGACGTTGCTGGAACATTTGCAGGACAGCCTGAATTTGTCGTATTTCTTCATCTCGCACGACCTTGCGGTTGTTGCACGCATTGCCGACGAAGTTGCTGTGATGCGTCGTGGGCTTGTCGTGGAACAGGCCCCGCCCGAGACACTGTTTTACAACCCTCGTCACCCTTACACCAAGGCACTGATTGCTGCGCAACCAGAGCCCGACATCAACCGCCCCATCGACCTGAATTTGGTTGCTTTGGGTGCTGGTTCACCTGACAGTTGGGATGACGCCTTCCGATTTACCGACTCCGTGGTACCTTCATTGGTAGAGATGGAGCCCGGCCATAAGGTACGATGCCATGTTTAAGACCACTCGCCCGCTGTTACTGGCCGTTGCGCTGGCCGCAACATGGGCCCTGCCCGCCACGGCAGACATGCCCGAGTTGCAAGAAAGTACTTTCTGGGAAACCGAAGTGAATGCGGGGAACCTTCCGCCCATACAGGACCGAATTCCCGCCGAACCCCTGATTGTGGATCTTGCTGCAAAAGGCAGGGAATTCGGCAAACAGGGCGGCACTTTGCGCACAATGATTACTCGGTCCAAAGACATCCGGCAGATGGTGGTTTACGGATATGCCCGCCTTGTTGGGTTCGACCAGACCTATCAGGTCGTTCCAGACCTGCTTGAATCCTTCCAGAACGACGACAACCGCAAATACACCCTCAACCTGCGTGAAGGTCACAAATGGTCGAATGGCTCTCCGTTCACTTCCGAGGACTTCCGATACTGGTGGGAGGATGTGGCAAATAATGAACTGCTCAGCCCGTCGGGACCACCGGATTTTCTGATCGTCGAAGGCAAGACTCCGACCGTGACCTTCCCCGATGAAACGACCGTTGTGTTTGAATGGGAAGATCCCAACCCCGGCTTCCTGCAGGCTCTGGCACAAGCGCGCCCGCCTTTCATCTACCGCCCTTCCGAGTTCCTGAAACAGTACCACGAGAAATACGCTGACGCAGAAAAGCTTGCCTTTCAGGTTGAAGATGCCCGCGTCAAAAGCTGGGCAGCTTTACACAACAAACTCGACAACCTTTACAAGTTTGACAACCACGAGTTGCCAACTTTGCAGCCCTGGTTGAATGCAAGTTCGGGCAAAAAGATCCGTCACAACTTTGTTCGCAATCCCTATTTTCATCGCATCGACAGCCATGGGGTGCAGCTTCCCTATATCGACGTGGTCGAGATGGAGATCGTGGCCGGGGGTCTGGTTGCTGCAAAAACCAATGCTGGCGAATCCGATCTACAGGGGCGCGGTCTGGCGTTCCGCGACGCTTCGATCTTGAAAAAAGGCGAGGCTGGCGGAGACTACAAAACCTTACTATGGAAAACCGGGGTGGCCTCACAGATCGCGATTTACCCCAATCTGAACTACGAAGACGAAGCATGGCGTACCGTTTTGCGTGACGCGCGTGTTCGCCGCGCGCTGTCTCTGGCAATCGACCGCAAAACGATAAATCAGGCGCTGTATTTCAAACTGGCCCATCCCGCCGCGATGTCGGTCTTGCCTGCTTCGCCCTTCTTCAACGAAGAAAACGCAAAGGCATGGGCACAGTACGACATCGAATTGGCGAATGCGCTGCTGGACGAGGCCGGCCTGACCGAACGTGACAAGAACGGCACGCGGCTGTTGCCGGATGGCCGCCCGATGGAACTGGTCATCGAAACTGCAGGTGAGCGGCAAGAGGTCGAAAACGCCTTGCAAATCGTCACAGACACATGGCGCGACATTGGCGTCGATCTTATTATGCGCCCATTGGACAGGGACATTCTGCGCAACCGGGTGTTTGCCGGCAGCACAATGGCGTCCGTCTGGTACGGCTGGGATGACGGCATCCCGCAACACCACACCTCACCAGCTTATCTTGCCCCTACCGATCAGGTGTTTTTGGCCTGGCCAAAATGGGGGCAGTACTATCAGACCGGAGGCGATGTTGGTGAGAAACCCGATATGCCCGAGGCCGAGCGCCTGATGGAACTGGCCCATAACTGGGAGGTCGCCTCGACTGATGAGGAACGCAAGGCCGCATGGGATGAGATGCTGAAAATCCACGCTGACCAACTTTATGCCATTGGCATTCTGAACGGTGCGCCTCAGCCTATCGTCGTATCGAACCGCCTGCGCAACGTCCCCGAGCAGGCCATGTGGGCCTGGGAACCCGGCGCACATTTCGGCATTCACCGGCCGGACGAATTCTTTTTCGCCGACTGATCAGGAGCAGCCACATGGTCATGCTGCGCTATGCAGTCTATCGCTTTTTCACGATGCTGCTGACCCTTCTGGTGGTGTCGGTTCTGGTATTCGTGATTATCAACCTGCCCCCGGGCGACTATCTCAGCAATCAGATCGCTGAACTGCAGGCGTCCGGACAATCGGCGGGTGTGGCCAAGGCAGAATTCCTGCGCGCGGAATATGCTCTGGATCGCCCCATGTGGGAGCAATATCTGATCTGGATCGGTTTCTGGCCTGGCCCGCATGGGTTCGATGGGCTGGTGCAAGGCAACTACGGCTGGTCCTTTGAATTTGACCGCCCTGTCGCAGAAATCGTGGGCGACACGCTGTGGCTGACCGTCGTGGTAAATCTGGCCGCCATCCTGTTCGTATATGCGGTGGCCTTGCCACTGGGTGTCCTTGCAGCCGCGAAGTCGCGGACCTGGATCGACTATACCTCGGCCTTTGTAGGCTATTTGGGTCTGGCAACGCCGAACTTTCTACTGGCACTAATCCTGTTTTACTATGGGCACCGCTATTTCAACCTACCAATCGGAGGCCTGATGGACCCGTCCTTTGAAGGGCTGCCGATGAGTTGGGAAAAGCTGAAATCCATCCTCGTCCATTTGATCGTACCGACCTTTGTGATCGGCACATCTGGCGCTTCGGCGATGATGCAGCGATTACGGGCGAATATGCTGGATGAGCTGGGCAAACCCTATGTGGAAACCGCCATTGCCAAAGGCATGGCCCCGTCGCGGATGCTGACCAAATATCCGCTGCGTGTGGCCTTCAACCCCTTTGTCGCGGATATCGGAAACCTGCTGCCTTCGATGGTCTCCGGCTCTGTTCTGGTATCGGTTGTTCTGGGCCTTCAGACAATCGGCCCGACATTGCTGACCGCGCTGAAAACCCAGGACCAGTTCCTGTCCGCCTTCATCCTAATGTTTGTGGCTTTGCTGACACTGATCGGTACGATGATCTCTGACATTCTGCTGGTCATGCTGGACCCGCGCATCCGATATGAGGGGCGTGAAGCATGACCCAACATCCTGATGGTCGCTATGTCGACGACGCCCCATTCGATCCCGATGCCGCCCTGCAACAGCTTGAGCGCGCCGATTTGGATGCTCCGAACTGGATTCTGGTCTGGCGCAAATTCCGAACCCACAAGCTGGGCCTGATTTCCGGCGTCTTCCTGTTGCTGTGCTATCTCATGCTGCCCTTTGCGGGTTTCATCGCGCCTTATGGCCCGAATGAACGTAATGACGAGCACCTCTATGCCCCGCCGCAAAGCATCAACTGGTTCCATGAGGGCGAATTCATCGGGCCTTATGTCTATTCGATGGTGGCCGAGGCGGATCTGGAGACCTTCCAGTGGAAGTTTGTCGCCGACACCGACACCCCGCGGCCAATCAAGTTTTTCTGCGAAGGGGCCGAGTACAAGCTGGCGGGTCTGATCAAGTCCGACACCCATCTGTTCTGCGCACCTGAAGACGCGACTTTGTTCCTTTGGGGGTCGGATCGTCTGGGCCGTGATGTATTCAGCCGTATCCTCTTTGGCGCCCAGCTGTCATTGACGGTGGGTCTGATCGGGATTTCAGTGTCCTTCTTTCTTGGTATCCTGTTCGGCTCGATTGCGGGATATTTTGGCGGCAGAATCGACTGGGTGATTAACCGTATAATCGAAATTCTGCGCTCACTACCTGAATTGCCCCTTTGGCTCGCGCTATCAGCGGCGGTCCCCTCGAATTGGAGCCCGGTCGCGGTATTCTTCATCATCTCGATTATCCTGGGGATTCTCGACTGGCCTGGCCTTGCGCGATCCGTTCGTGCCAAATTCCTATCGTTGCGCGAAGAAGAATACGTACGTGCAGCCGAAATGATGGGAGCAAGCTCGGGCCGGGTGATCCGCAAGCACCTGCTGCCCAACTTCATGTCGCATCTGATCGCATCGGCAACCCTGTCGATCCCGGCAATGATCCTGGGCGAAACAGCGCTCAGCTTCCTTGGGCTTGGGCTGCGCGCCCCGGCCGTCAGCTGGGGTGTGATGCTGAATGATGCGCAGAACCTTGCGTCGATCGAGATCTACCCCTGGACGGCCATCCCGATGCTGCCAATCATTGTCATCGTGCTGGCATTCAACTTTCTGGGTGACGGGCTTCGTGACAGCCTGGATCCGTATCAGCAATGACGCTGTTATCAGTACTGCCATCACCGGAAGGGTATCGGACAACCGGCACCGGAGCGCGACCCAGCGTGTATGCAGTCTCCGAACTGGCGACCGCCAGCTTTGCGGCTGTTGGTCAGGAACTGGCACGCCTAATGGGCGCGCTGAACCTGACCCAAAGCCCGCCCGAGATTTTGGTCGATCACCGGTTGGCGTCTCTTTGGTACGGATATTCTTTCAAACCCGATGGCTGGGAAATGCCCAACCTCTGGGACAGTATCGCCGGTGATTACCTTGCCAATGATGGTTGGATCAGGCTGCACACGAACCTGCCTCAGCACCGTGCGGCCGCCCTGAAAGTCCTGAAGGTCAAAGGAGATCGGGACGCGGTTACAAAGGCTGTTGCAACTATGTCGGCAGCCAGTCTTGAAAACGCTGTCGTGGCTGAGGGCGGTGTCGCAGCCGCCATGCGCAGCCGCGGGGAATGGCAGGATCATCCACAGGGGCGCGCGGTTTCACGGGACCCGCTGATCGGATGGCACAAACCCCGACAGATTAAGCTTCGCGACCGGCCAGAGGCAACGGCCAAGCGCCCGCTGGCAGGTCTGCGCGTGCTTGATCTGACCCGCGTTCTGGCCGGTCCGGTTTCAACTAGAACTCTGGCGGGGTTCGGGGCAGAGGTTCTGCGCATTGATCCTCCGGACTGGGACGAGCCGGGTGTGATCCCGGATATTTCTCTGGGTAAGCGCTGTGCCTATCTGGACCTGAAATCCCCCGCAGGGATCGAGTTGCTACACGGCTTGCTGACCCAGGCGGATGTCTTCATTCACGGCTATCGCCCTGGCGCATTGGACGCGCTGGGCCTCACCCAAGCCAAACGGGACGAGCTTGCCCCGAACAGAGTAGAAGTCACACTGAATGCCTATGGCTGGCAAGGCCCATGGTCTTCGCGGCGCGGATTTGACAGCCTCGTACAGATGAGCAGCGGGATTGCCGATGCAGGTCGGGTATGGGCCGGTGCAGACAAGCCGACACCCCTGCCGGTGCAGGCGCTGGACCACGCGACTGGATATCTGATGGCTGCCGCCGTCCTGTCAGCATTGTCCGAAGCCGCGAAGGGTGCGCCGATCATGCAGGCCCGATTGTCGCTGGCACGCACGGCTGACCTGCTGACCATTCTAGGCAAGTTCGACACCAAGACAGAAATTGGCGCTTCGGTTCCTGCTGATTTCACGACCAAGACCGAAACCTCTGGATGGGGACCGGGCCACAGGTTGAAGCCCGCGCTCTCGGTTGGTCCGGCCCAGATGTCGTGGGACCTGCCCGCAAGCAAACTGGGCACGTCGAGCGCCACCTGGTCATAGCCCTACGCCTACGCCCTCGCCGGCAGCCGCGCGGTCCGGCCCAACGCTTTGGAAGGGGTCTCGTCAGAGACGCAGCCCAAAGAGGCGGGAGCGGTCCCTAGCGGTCGTCGCCTCCAGGACCGATATCGTCCAGATAATCCTCGTCGATGGCCGCATGCACTGCACCGGTCACCGCTTCGCGTTCCTGCGGTGTCAGGTTTTCGGCCTCTTTTCCGTCAGCAAGCCTGACGGTCACCTCACGATGCGCAAACTTGATCCCTTCGCGGGCAAACAATTCGCGGATATCCTGATAGACCTTCTTACGCACCAGCCACTGATCGCCCGGCTTGGTCATGAACTTGACCCGAATAATCATCGCCGAATCCTGCATTTCGATCACGCCCTGCGATTTCAACGGCTGGATAAAATTATCCCCAATCACCGGATCGCTCAAAAGCTCTTGGCCCAAATTCTTGATGAGTTTCCGTACTTTTTCGACATCGGTGTCATAGGTCACCCGCAGGGGCAGCTTCATGATCACCCAATCACGCGAATAGTTGGTAAGAACCTTGATCTCGCCAAAGGGGATCGTATTCAGTGCGCCCAGATGGTGCCGCAACTGGAACGACCGGACCGAGATTTTCTCGACCGTCCCCTTCACATCGCCAATGTCGATATATTCGCCTTTGCGGAAGGCATCATCCATCAGGAAGAACGCGCCCGAGAATATATCCCGGACAAGCGTTTGCGACCCGAACCCAACGGCCAGACCCACGACACCGGCACCGGCGAACAGCGGGCTGACATTGATACCCAATTCCATCAGGACAATCAGAACGATGGTCACAACAACAACCGCCAGAATTGCGCCACGGAACAACGGCAGCAGTGTCGCAAGACGGCTTTGCCCGCCTTCCCCGCCCTCGTCGCCCAGTTCAACCTCTCCACCGGCTACGTCTTCTTCCTCAGCAATCTTGGTATCAATCCAGACACGGAAGAAATGGAACAAGATGTAGCCCATGAACAGGATAACCATCACGTCCAGAGCCCGTTCAATAGGCAGGTCTTCGCTCCAGCTTGCGTCAGGATTCCAGATCACAACCAGAGCATATAACCCGACGACAAATGCCAGGATACCGGCCACACGTCGCGCCAGATCCTCATAGGTGACGATCGAGTGCTTTCTCTTTTCCGCTTGCGGGGTTTGAGGAACCTCATCCTCTTCAACACCGACACCAGTCTCTGCGTTCAGCTCTTCAATCTGGCGATTGCGGACGAAGTAGCGTTCAAGCAGATAGTTCATCGCGCCATAGGCAATGACCACAGACATGAAGATGGCATAGCTGCTGGCAACAATCGGAATGGAATTCTCGTTCTCAAGCACCAGATCAACAGCCAGTTTGAACCAGCTGAACACGATATAAACTGCCAGAACCGGCGCCCAGGCAATCGATATCAGGCGCAAAATCCAGGATACCTGTTCCTTTGACCGCCCGCCTCGGATCGCGTTCGAGATGGCGCGCGCGTTGAACAGAATCATCAGAACATTGCCCAAGGCGCCAAACATGGTCAGGCCGCCATAGACCATCGCATAGACATTGTAGTTCAAACCAAAATCCGCAACCCAGGTAGAAAACAATACCACCGAGATATCATATGTCGCGATTGCCGAGGCCCAGACGTAAAGGCGTTTTGCCTCCCGGTCGGAAAAGGGCGGCAGCCGGTACTGACTGAGGTAAGGAGACAACACCATACGCCAAAGATCGGAAACTGTGCGTGCAAGAAAGAATGCCGTAAATATGGCTGTGGTCGTGAACTGAATCGAAAGATCTTCAGCCTCGCCAAAGATCAGATAGCCCACGATCAGGGCCATCAGCATCGCGAAGATCGTGGCCCCAACACCCATGAAAAAGCGAAAGACCAGAAAGGGCATTTTTTCGCGATAGCCCTGCGGATCTTCTTTTGACCGCGCCACCACCAGCCTTTTTGCAAGACGCTTGCCGTAGATTTCTATCGACAGCCAGCGCCCCAGAAGAAGGAAGAGTATATTCCAGCCCAACACTTCGACATAGGTCTGTATTCGGCCGTCCGGGCTGGTCTCTCGCAAAACATATTGCACTTCGAAGATCGAATACGGCAAAGCCTGCAGGCGCGACTCCATCGACTCGCGGAACTTCGAGAACCGCTCTTGCGCCTTCATCAACTGTGACCCTTCGGACATCGGGTCATGGGCGATATCGTCGTGCGTCGAGGCGGCATTGCCACCAGATGAGACAAGCTGACCGGCGCTGTCGATGACGATGACGCTTGCACCCGCTTCGGTGGCTGATCGGATCGCGTCAGCCAGTTCGCTTTCCTTATCTGCTTCAGATGTCGTGCCAGGCCCCGAACCATACCCGGGTATAAGCGAAGTCTGCGCCGTCGCTTCCGACCCCAGAGATAGCATAGCCACCCAGACGAACAGGGCCATTGCAGCCAATAGGTTAAATCTCATGAATTCTCGCTTCCGGGTCGCATGTTGTCGCAGGTTACAGAAGCTTTCCGAACACTTCAATTTGTGCGCCGCTGCGGTCCCGATAAAGTGCACAGGCGTGTTCCGGGTGCAATGAGTTGGAATCGGATGTTTTCATCTGCTTCAAAACTGAATATGACGGGCTGGGCATACACTTTCGGGCAAGCAGCTAAGGTCTTTGCGCAAAAACGAAAAGGCACCTTGCGGCTTACCAGAGGAATGGCTGACGTTTTACGCAGTCCCTTCCAGTCGGCGGGTCACAAGGCCCTTTGGCAAGACGGGTGAAAGACGATAAGCTGACAGGTGCCGATGCGCGGACCGACACCAAGACACTTAAGACAGGCGAAGGCATGAGCCTAGGAAGACAAAACGATACTACTGGCCGCGCGCCACGGATCCTGTTCTACAGCCATGACACGTTCGGGCTGGGCCATCTGCGCAGGTCTCGTGCACTGGCCGCCGCAATTACGCAGGCGGATCCATCGGCATCATCCCTGATCCTGACCGGATCGCCTGTCGCTGGCCGGTTCACATTTCCGCGCAGGGTCGACCACGTGCGTCTGCCTGGCGTGACCAAACGGGCGGACGGGTCATACGCGTCTCAGACAATCGGGATGGGGATCGACGAGGTGACCGAGTTGCGATCGGGGTTGATTCAGACCGCCGTTCAGCAGTTTGACCCGGACATTCTGATCGTAGACAAAGAACCCACCGGGTTCCGCGGCGAGCTATTGCCAACACTCGAAAACCTTTTGCTCTCGCAGCGCACCAAACTGGTGCTGGGTTTGCGTGATGTTCTGGATGAACCCGAAGTTCTGGCCGCAGAGTGGGAACGGAAAGAGGCAACTGCAGCGACCGAAAGATTCTATCATGAAATCTGGGTTTACGGGCTGCGTTCGATCTATGATCCGACCAAGGGGCTGCCTCTGAATCACGCGGCCCAGTCGCGCATTCACTGGACTGGCTATTTGCGTCGTGATCTGGGGCCAATCGGTACCCCACCGGAGCAGCCCTATATCCTGATTACCCCAGGTGGTGGTGGGGACGGCAAGGCGATGGTGAACCTGGTTCTTTCGGCTTACGAAAAGGACCCCGACCTGTCACCACGCGCGGTATTGGTCTATGGCCCGTTCCTGTCTGGTGATCTGCGGGACGAATTCGAAACACGTGTGGCTGCCTTGAACGGGCGTGTGACCGCCGTCGGCTTTGAATCCCAGATCGAAACGCTGTTCCACGGCGCGGCTGGCGTCGTCTGTATGGGTGGGTATAATACCTTCTGCGAGGTCCTGTCCTTTGACAAACGCGCCGTCATTGTTCCACGGACCAGTCCGCGTATGGAACAGTGGATCCGTGCCTCACGCGCCGAGGATCTGGGACTGATCCGGATGTTGGACGAGTTCCGTGACGGGCTAACAACCGATTCCATGGTCCGTGCCATTCGCGATCTACCACATCAGCCATTGCCGTCTCAGGCCATTGAACAGGGCCTGCTGGACGGGTTGGACTATGTCACCGGGCGCATTGAGGTATTGCTGAATCAGGAACAGGAACGGGCAACCGGATGACCGCAGGCGCGCCCAATCTGGCGGTGCTGGTCAAGGGTTGGCCGCGCCTGTCCGAAACGTTCATCGCGCAGGAACTTGTTGCTCTGCAAGAGGCCGGCCATCAGTTCGACATCTGGTCCCTGCGTCATCCAACCGATGTGAAACGGCATCCGCTGCACGACAGGTTTCGTGGCCAGGTTCGATATCTGCCGGAATATCTGTATCAAGAACCTCAGCGCATATGGGCTGCCCGCGAACAAGCGCAGTGCCTTCCGGGATACGGCGCGGCCTATAAGGTCTGGCGCGCTGATTTGCGCCGCGATCCCACGCATAACCGCATCCGTCGGTTCGGTCAGGCCTGCGTTCTGGCTGCGGAATTGCCCGCCAGCACACAGGTTCTGTATGCGCATTTCATGCATACGCCCTCGTCGGTCGCGCGCTATGCCGCGATCATGCGCGGCCTTCCGTGGAGCTTTTCAGCCCATGCAAAAGATATCTGGACGTCACCGGATTGGGAAAAATCGGAAAAGTTGCACTCCGACACTTACGGAGCAGCTTTTGGTGCAACCTGCACCGCGATCGGCGCCCAGCATCTGCGCAGCCTAGCCGACGATCCGGCACGGGTTGAACTGATCTATCACGGGCTGGATCTGGGCCGCTTTCCAGCCCCGCCGGAACGCGGCTTACGCCCCGCTGACAGCCCTTTTCATATGCTGTCCGTTGGGAGGTTGGTCGAAAAGAAAGGCTTCGATCGCCTGATTGATGCATTCGCCATGCTGCCGGACGATCTTGACTGGCACTGGACGCATATCGGCGGAGGAAGCCTGAGTGATACTTTGCAGAACCGGGCCGCATCGGCCGGGTTGTCCGGGCGCATCACCTGGAAAGGTGCCTGTGACCAACCTGAGGTCATCGCCGCGATGCGCACAGCAGACCTGTTTGTTCTGCCCAGCCGGATTGCCACAGATGGGGACCGGGATGGCTTGCCCAATGTGTTGATGGAAGCCGCCTCGCAATATCTGCCGATCCTGTCGACCCCCGTTTCTGCGATTCCTGAGTTTATCGAGACAGGCACGCATGGCGTCCTGACGGATGACGATCCGGTCGCGCTGGCAAATGCGATTGCACAGCTGGCGGCCAACCCCGCGCAGGCTGCTGGTATGGCGGGCGCTGCCTATGATCGCCTGATCGCCGAATTCCGCATGGACCCGGGCATAGCGCTTTTGTCTGCCAGGTTAAGCGCGCTGGGCGCGCATAAGAGCTGATGCCGCGCATCGCCTTCTATGCCCCGATGAAATCCCCCAACAGCCCGGTGCCGTCGGGGGACCGGGAAATGGCACGAAATATTCTTCTTGCAATCCAAGCCCGAGGGGATGCGGTGGATCTGGCCTCGGACCTGCGCGTATTCGACAAGCACGGCGACAAAGAGGTCCAGGCCAAGCTGCGCCATGAGGCTGAAGCCGAGGTGCTGCGCCTGACCTGCGACCTGCCTGCTGACACTGCACTATGGGTGACCTATCACAATTATTACAAGGCCCCTGATCTGATTGGACCCCGTGTAAGTACGGCGCGAAACATACCCTATGTTCAGCTTGAAAGCACCCGTGCCTACAGCCGCCTTCAGGGGCCATGGTCAGGGTTTGCCCAAGCGGCCCATCAGGCCTGCGACGCGGCCCGGGTGATCTTTTATCACACCGCCAATGACCTCATCACGCTGGAACGCGAGCAGTTCGGAAATCAGGCGCTTGTCGAGCTTCCGCCGTTTCTTCCCGCCTCCTCGCTGCCGCAGGCCTCTAGCTGCGATGGCCCGATGCTGGCCGTGGGCATGATGCGACACGGCGACAAGCTGGCCTCTTACCGGGTGCTTGAACAGGCACTGCGCCACCTGCAGGGCGATTGGTCCCTGTCTATTGCGGGCGATGGTCCCGCCCGCGCCGAAATCGAAGCGCTGATGGCCAAGTTTGGCACGAAAGTCCGGTTTCTGGGGCAGCTTGATCGCGACGCGCTGCGCAAGGCTTATGCTACCGCATCCCTGATGGTCTGGCCCGGCGTGAATGAGGCCTATGGCATGATCTATCTAGAGGCTCAGGCACATGGTATCCCCGTGGTCGCGCAAGACAGGCCGGGCGTCCGGGATGTGCTTATGCCGTCCGACTATCCTTCGGTTGCTGAAGGGGCCAAGGGGCTGGCCTTAAGGCTGCGCACTCTTCTGGACAATCCGGCATTGCGGTCTTCTCAAGGCAGCCAATCGGCCGCATATATAGCCGCGCGCCACCTGATGCCAGATGCAACTGATCGGTTCTGGACGGCTGTTGATCCTTTGCTGGAGGCATCCACATGAGCAAGCTCGCCCTATTGCGCCACGGGCATACGGCGTGGAACCGCGCCGGGCGCATTCAGGGGCGCAGCGATATTCCATTGGATGAACAGGCACTGACAGAACTGGCATGCTATTCCCTGCCCTCCCCTTGGGATCAGGCTATGGTCTGGTCCAGTCCCTTGGCGCGTGCGGCCCAGACGGCACAACTGGTTTCAGGGCGCGAACCGTTGAAGTCCGAGGCCCTCGTGGAAATGAACTGGGGCGCTTGGGAGGGGCAGCACGGCACCGATCTCATTGCCGATCCCGCAAGCGGTTATCGCCATATCGAGGATTGGGGTTGGGATTTCCTACCCCCCGGAGGTGAAAGCCCCGCCGTAATCTGGCAGCGGCTGGAACCTTGGCTTACAAGTCTTGGCGAAAATACCGTAGCCGTTTGCCATATCGGTATCATGCGGGTCATTCTGGCCCGCGCCTGGGGATGGGATTTTGACGGCCCCGCCCCCTTTAAGATCAAGCGCAACCGCCTCTATATCGTGGACATGGAGTCCATGCGCCCCGAAACTGACCCTATCCGTTTGATCCGGCAGGAGACCCGCATATGAGGGTGATGATCGTTGTGACCCATCTGCTGGGCACCGGACATCTCAGCCGCGCGCTTACATTGGGCCGGGCCTTTGCCGCTGAGGGTCACAAGGTATTGCTCGTCTCAGGCGGAATGCCCGCGCCGCAGCTGGACCATACCGGGATCGACTTGCTAGGGCTGCCGCCATTGCGCTCGGACGGCACCAATTTCACGCGATTGCTGACGCAAACGGATGAGGCCGCGCATCCTGCCTATTTCGACGCTCGCAAGGTTGCCCTGACAGAGGCGCTGCGGAGCTTTGCCCCGGATGCGCTGATCACCGAGCTGTACCCCTTTGGCCGCAGATCTCTGGCGGATGAGTTCGACGCCCTGTTGGAGGCGGCCCACGCACAGGGTCCCCGTCCGGTTATTTTGGGATCTGTCAGGGACATACTGGCGCCCCCGTCCAAACCTGCCAAAGCCCAGCGCACCGAGGAAATCATTCTTGACCTCTTTGACGGTGTCCTTGTCCATTCAGACCAGAACATGATCCCGCTGGATGTAAGCTGGCCAGTCTCGGAACGTCTGGCGCATCGCCTGTTCTATACCGGGTTCGTGGCCCCTACGGCACCGACCCCGCATCCCGAAGGGATTGGTAAAGGTGAGATTCTGGTAAGCGCTGGCGGTGGGTCGGTGGGCGAACCTATCTTTCAGGCGGCCATCGAGGCCGCACCAAAGATGCCCAACAGGCGCTGGCGCCTGTTGGTAGGCGGGCTGGACTCCGCAGCACGCATAGAACGCCTGACAGCAGGTGTTGGCGACGCCCCTGTCACGCTGGAACCGGTGCGTCCGGACTTTCGACAGATGCTGCCCTTGGCCGCCGCGTCGGTCAGCATGTGCGGCTACAACACGGCGTTGGACATCCTGCAGTCTGGCGTACCCTCGGTTTTCATACCCTTCGACGACGGAAGCGAAGTCGAGCAGACCTTGCGCGGCCAAAGCCTGTCGAAGCTGAGCGCAATAGACGTATTGCCAAGCGACCAGTTGACCGATGAAACCCTCGCGAAGGCTGTCGAGGCCGTCCTGGCGGCCCCCGCACGGCCAATCGCCGGTCAGGGTTTTGACGGGGCTGCAAAATCTGTCGAGATTGTACAATCACTTTTGGATCACGCCCATGACCGGTGATTGGCACCCCCTGATGACCGAGCTTGATCTGTGGCGGCGGGACGGGCTGTCTCTGCCGCTGTGGTGGAGGGATGATGACGCGGTCTGTGTCACGCCACAGTTGGAACGTCTAGAGGCGCTGTCCGCATCACTGGAACTGCCGGTTCATCTGGCGATTATTCCGCGCGACGCAGATGAATATCTGGTTACCCATGTCGAAGGCTCGCCCGCATTGATACCGGTGGTCCATGGCTGGGCCCATCAAAACCACGCTCCGACAAACGAGAAGAAATCAGAGTTTCGACTGCATCGCCCCTTTCAGGACATCCGCAGAGATGCGCGGGCCGGGCTGGCCCGGTTACAGAGCCTGTTCCCAGACAAGCTGTGCCCTATGTTTGTGCCACCCTGGAACCGGATCGCGTCAGAGATGGTTCAGGAATTGCCGGGCCTGGGATATCGCATCCTGTCCACCGCCACCCCCCGAAAGGCAAAGATGGCGGCACCTGGCCTTATGCAGGTCAACACGCATCTGGACCCGATCGACTGGCGCGGGTCACGAGGGTTGGCCCCTCGGGACAAGCTGATCGCTCAGGCCACAGATCTGCTTCGGAACCGGCGCGATGGCACTGCGGACAATACCGAGCCGTTTGGGATCCTGACGCATCACCTGGTGCATGATGAAGATATCTGGTCCTTTACGCGGGACATTCTGACGCGGTTTCTGGATGGTCCGGCGACCGTCTGGACCGCCCCAAAAAACGATAAATCACGGAGACCCGAATGAGCCGATTGGATTCAATGCTGCGCCGCCTGACGGCCCAACGCGACGGGCTGAACTGGGCGGTCGATCAGATTACAGATACGAGCGGCGATATACTGGACATGGGTTTGGGGAATGGCCGCACCTATGATCACCTACGTGAAATTCTACCAGACCGGCGCATCTGGGTCATGGACCGGATTTTACAGTGCCACCCGTCCAGCACCCCTCCGGCAGAGGATTTTCTGCAGGGCGAAGCGGGTCCTATGTTAAAGAAACTAGCAGCCGGTGGCCCGAAAATAGCATTGGCACATTACGATTTCGGGCGCGGTATCAAGCAGGATGATGTGGCTGAGGCGGCGATGCTCAGCCCGTTGATCTCTCAGGTCATGCTGCCCGGTGGGCTGCTGATATCCGGCCAACCACTGGTTGGGTTTGAACAGATCGCCGGACCGGAGACCATCGCACCCGACCGATACCTTTTCTACAGGGCCTGATCAGGCCACACGTCGCCCTCGCGACCACACTCCGTTCAGGGCAGGCGCCCCTTCACGCATCCGGAACCGAATGACGTCGGCGCGCGCGCCTGCGCGCAGCTCGCCACGGTCTTCCAGCCCGACCACCTGCGCCGGGGACATCGTAACGGTCCGCAGTCCACGGGCCATGTTGTCCCACATCTCGCCCAGCCGTGCCGCCGACAGCAACAACGCGGCCGGCACATAGTCCGAAGACAGAATATCCAGATGTCCCAGATCGGCCAGTTCTTTGGCGGCCACATTCCCCGAATGTGACCCGCCCCGGATTACATTTGGCGCCCCCATCATCACCTTGATCCCGTGATCGTGGCAAGCCCGCGCCGCTTCGACGGTAGTGGGGAATTCGGCCAGCCGGATACCGTGGCCCGCTGATACATGTACCTGTTCCCGGGTGGTGTCGTCATGGCTGGCCAGCATGGCCCTAAAACGTTTGGCCGCCTTTACGGCTTCCACCTCGTGCTTTTCGCCGTTCCTGTCCCGCATCGCCTTGAGGTCCGCGACATGCTGCTGGAATTCCTTGCCCTCCAACCCCAGCTTTCCTTTCAGATAACTTTCGAGCTTTGAGATATCACGGAATTGACGCTGACCGGGCGTGTGGTCCATCAGTGACACCAGCCCGACACGGTCCTCGAGGCCGAATTCATCCAGTTCTTCGACCAGCGTTTCTGAACACAACTCGGCCCGCAAATGCAAGAAATGGCTGATTTTTAAGGCGTCTTGCTCTCGTAACTGCCACAGCTCGTGGGACAGGCCACGTGCGTATTTGTTGTAGCGCGGACCAGTCGGGATCGACCCGACGCGCATCGCATCGAACACGGTTGTGATGCCCGTGCTGGCCAGTTCGGCGTCATGGGCAAGAATTGCCGCCGCATGGGGCCAGTCGACCTTGGGGCGGGGCTGGATATGACGTTCCAGATTGTCTGTGTGCAGCTCGACCAGACCGGGGCTGACATAGTCACCCTCACAATCGATTGCACCGCTTGGAACCGCCGCGCCTGTATCGATCTCGGTGATGCTGTCGCCCTGAACCCGGACGCTGCCGTTAATGGTTTCGTCGGGCAGGATCAGCGTGGCATTGGCAAGGATCAATTCTTCTGTCATCTGAACTTCACACAGTTTGAGGTATTGGAAGGCCACGCAATAGGAGGCCAATGTGACATTCACGCGATACGCGATCTATTTTGCGCCACCCGTCACGGCGGAGTGGACGCAATTCGCAACCCGTTGGCTGGGCTGGGACATGGAGGCTGGCACCGAGGTCGCCCATCCTGGGCTGGATGGTGTGGATGTTGCAGCGGTTACGGAGGTACCGCGAAAATACGGGCTGCACGCGACCATGAAACCCCCGTTCCGCCTGCGCGAGGGGCAATCCGTCACAGCGTTGCAAGAGGCCTGCGCCACCCTTGCTGCCAGCCAATGCGCAATCATGATGGAAGGTCTTGAGATTGCCCGCCTTGGCCGGTTTCTTGCCCTGCGACCACTGGGCGACACAGCCGCGCTGAACGCGTTGGCCGCCGCCTGTGTTCAAGAGCTTGATATGTTCCGGTCCCCACCGTCGGCGGCTGAACTTGACCATCGCCGCGCCACCAGACTGACACCGGATCAGGACGCCAACCTGGTCAAATGGGGATACCCTTATGTGCTGAACGCGTTTCGGTTTCACATCACCTTGAGCGGCAGGTTGGACAAGCCCGTGCTTGCTTCGGTTCAGCAGACCCTGGAAAACCATCTGGGGCCGCTTTTGCCAAAACCCTTTCGAATTGCGGATCTGGCCCTGATGGGCGAGGCCGAGGATGGACGGTTTCACCTGATCCATCGCTATGCGCTTTCCAACTGAAGGCGGGACAAAATTTTGGCCACCGTATCCTGCAGAGCACCAGAATTGTCGACCTCGATCACCCGGACCAGCCCCTTAGGCAAAGGGGTCTTGGCCTGGCCCAACCGACGCGCCTGTTCGCTGTCACTTTCGCGCCCGCGCAATGACAAGCGTTGCTCTAGAACGCTCGCGTCTGCGGTCAACGAGATAACAATCAGATCGCCAAAGATCTCTTGCGCCTGCAACAACACAGCGCGCGACAGGTTGACCAGAACTGCCTCCGCCACCTGACGTTGCTGCGCAATCTCTTTCGGCACACCATAGAGCAACCCATGTGCATGCCAGCTGAGCGCGAATGCGCCCTCACCTTCCATCTGTCGAAACGCGTCATCTGTGACCCGTCTGAAATCTTCCCCCGCTTCGCCTTCGGGGCGGGTGACGACACGGCGCAGCCGCTGGATACCTTTTGCGCGGGCTTCCAACGCCTCAATCACACTGTCTTTGCCGACACCTGACGGACCGACAACCGCTATGACCGGGGCAAGCGTCATGCCGCAATTCCCGGCGTGAATTGCGAAACGTTGATCTCGCGATCGCAAACCTGCTTCCGCCCGTCAACATCATGGAAGATGCCGATAATCGCCGTTCCGCGCTCTTTCGCCTCAAGGATCAGGGACAGGACGGTTTCGCGATTCAGCGCATCCAAACTGGCTGTGGGTTCATCCAGCAGCATGGCCGGGTATTCATGGGCAAAGCCGCGCGCGATGTTCACGCGCTGCTGTTCGCCGCCCGAAAAAGTCGTCGGACTAAGGGGCCAGAGCCGTTCAGGAATATTCAGACGCTCGAGCAGACCCGCAGCCTTGTCCAGTGCCATCTGTTTTTCGCAACCAACAGCAAGAAGCGGCTCGGCCACGACCTCAAGCGTCGGCACTCTGGGCACAACGCGCAGGAACTGGCTGACATAGCCCAGCGTTTCGCGCCGCAGGGTCAAGATCTCGCGCGGTTCAGCCTTGGCGACGTCTAAACCACCGACCAGAACCTGACCCGAGGCAGCCAGATAGTTGCCATAGATCACCCGCATCAAGGTGGATTTACCTGCCCCCGACGCGCCGGTCAGCGCCACACATTCACCCGGTTCAACCCTGAGCGTAGCGCCCTGCATGACCGGGATCACTGCGCTCCCCTGATTGTGCAGGGTAAAGCTTTTGCTGACATTGTTCAGTTCAATCATTGTCCCGGCCCTCATACTTGCAACACGCTGGACACCAGCAGTTGCGTATAGGCATGCTGCGGATCGTCCAGAACCTGATCAGTCAATCCGGCCTCGACCACATGACCGCTTTTCATCACCATCAGCCGATCCGCCAGCAGACGGACAACAGCAAGATCATGGGTGACAATGATGGCGCTCAGCCCCATTTCCCGAACCAACCCGCGCAACAGGTCCAACAGGCGAGCCTGTACCGAGACGTCCAGACCACCAGTCGGTTCATCCATGAAGACCAGCCTGGGGCCGGTCACCAGATTCCGCGCGATCTGCAGGCGCTGCTGCATGCCACCGGAAAACGCGGACGGACGATCATCAACCCGCTCCGCTTCGATCTCAACCCGACCCAGCCAGTCGATCGCCTTGTCGCGGATATCGCCATAGTGGCGGCCACCTACGGCCATCAGTCGTTCGCCTATATTTCCGCCCGCACTGACAGACATACGCAAGCCATCGCGCGCATGTTGGTGCACGAATGCCCAATCGGTGCGGCTCAGCATCCGGCGTTCAGGTTCCGACATGGTCACGGTATCCACCGGACCGTCTGCACGAGTGTCAAAGATCACCTGCCCCGCATCCGGCACCAGATGACCCGCCAGACAGTTCAGCAGGGTTGACTTGCCCGAACCACTCTCACCCACGATCCCCATCACCTCGCCGGGATAGAGATCAAAACTCACATCGGTACAGCCGATACGGGCCCCGTAGGATTTTCTGATATCCTGTACACTCAGCAGCGGTGTCATTTCATTCACCTTGGGTCATATGAAAACTCGATCCGATTGCCGCCCGGCTCTCGGATCATGAAATGGAGTTTCGGACCTGAACCCGAGGGTTCAGGTGCAAACTCGACAACGACGGCAGGCCAGTCTTTGACCGCATCAAAAACCGCTGTCAGCGCTTCTTCATCGGGAACTTTCAAGGCAACATGATGCAACCCCACGTTCTTGTGCCGGTCAAACCCCTGTAACCCCTTGCCTTTTTGCTGCCAAAGCGTCAGCTTCGCCGCGCCATTGGTCACATAAACCGCCGGGTAATCCGGATTGCTGCCGAAGACCTCCCAACCCAACGCATCGACAAAGAACGTCCGCGTGGCGTCGAGGTCCGAAACCGTAAGGCCAAGGTGGTCAATTCCAAGCACATCTTCTCGTTTCATGCGGCATCCTCTCTGGCCAAACGGCCCACATGGCCCGCCTCGCGGCGCGACCGGCAATAATCAGTGTCCGAGCAAACAAACATGCGGGTACCTGCATCATCCATGATGACCTCATCCAGATAGCTGTCCTCGGCCCCGCACAGATCACAGGGATGGTCGGCCTTGGTGGCCTCGAACGGGTAATCCTGGAAATCGAGGCTGACGACCTTGGTATGCGGTGGCACCGCGTAGATACGTTGCTCGCGGCCCGCGCCAAACAGCTGGATCGCGTCCATCTCAAGCTTTGGGTTGTCGAATTTCGGGATGGGGGACGGGTCCATCACATAACGGTCCGAGACCATCACAGGATAAGCATAAGCGGTTGAGATCGCACCATGCTGGCTGATGTCTTCGTACAGTTTCACGTGCATCAACCCGTATTCTTCGAGGCTGTGCATCTTGCGTGTCTCGGTCTCGCGCGGTTCCAGAAACCGCAGCGGTTCCGGGATCGGCACTTGATAGACAAGAATCTGATCCGCGCGCAGCTTCGCCTCGGGGATGCGGTGGCGGGTCTGGATGACCGTCGCCTTCTCGGTTTCCTCGGTGGTGGCGACGCCCGCCGTATTCTCGAAAAACTTACGGATAGACACGGCATTGGTCGTATCATCCGCGCCCTGATCAATCACCTTGAACGTATCGTCCGGGGTCAAAGTTGCGGCAGATACCTGCACGCCTCCGGTACCCCAGCCATAAGGCATCGGCATCTCTCGGCTGGCAAATGGCACCTGATATCCGGGAATAGCCAACCCCTTGAGGATCGCCCGACGGATCATCCGCTTGGTTTGTTCGTCCAGATATGCGAAGTTATATTCAGTCATTTGATGTAACTATTTTGTTTCTGGTGTTTTTATGAACGTATTTGATATTTGTTCGCTCTTTTTGGCGATTATGCTCTATTTTATCTGGCGCAATTTTCGCGCAAAGTGGCGCCTCGGGGCCATGGCCCGCGACCTTTCGTGCGAATGGGAATCGCTTGAAATCGTGAATTCGCGCGAAGCTTTCGGCAGGAAATCGCCCAATCAGGGCAGCGACTGGTTTTTGAACCGTAGGACGAGCCTGTAGGGCAAAGCGTACAGAGCTCATTCCGCAGCCTCCCTCGATGCAATCCGTTCCTCGGCCTCGCGGCGCAGCTTGCGCACCAATTCCAGTTCGGACTGAAAATCCACGTAATGCGGCAGCTTGATATGTTCGAGGAAACCCGTTGCCTGAATATTGTCTGAGTGGCTCAGGACAAATTCCTCGTCCTGTGCAGGTGCGCCCAGATTGTCCTCGCCCAGCTCCTCCCACCGCAGCGCCCGGTCGACCAGAGCCATGGCGATGGATTTGCGTTCAGACTGGCCAAAGACGAGCCCATAGCCGCGTGTAAACTGTGGCGGCTCAGTCTTTGAGCCTTGGAACTGGTTCACCGTCTCACATTCGGTCAACTCGACTTCGCCGATCTCGATGGCAAAGCCCAGTTCGGGAATGTCCATCTCGACCGCGACCTTGCCGATCCGCAGCTCGCCAACAAAGGCGTGGTTGCGGGCATAGCCGCGCTGAGTCGAATAGGCCATGCCCAGCACAAACCCTTCATCCCCGCGCGCCAGCGATTGCAACCGCAGCGGACGGTCTGCCGGAAACTCCAGCGGTTCGCGGGTCAGGTCGCCAGGCGCAGCATCACTGACCGGCTCGTCCTGAATAATATCCTCACCCTTGAGGAATTCGGTGATATGCGGGGTCGGCTCGTGTCGCGCCGTACCTTCGGGCGCGGGTAGAGTTTCACCATCCGCAGCCAGTTTGAAATCTAGCAGGCGGTGGGTGTAGTCGAAAGTCGGGCCCAGCACCTGCCCGCCCGGCGCATCCTTGAACGTCGCCGATATCCGACGGTCACAGGCCATATTGCCCGTTTCAACCGGTTCGGAATAACCAAAACGCGGCAATGTCGTGCGATAGGCGCGGATCAGAAAGATCGCTTCGATCAGATCGCCACGCGCCTGTTTGATCGCCAGTGCGGCAAGGTCCGGATCATACAGCGATCCTTCTGCCATCACCCGGTTCACCGCCAGGCTCAGCTGCTCCCGGATCTGGACCAGGCTAAGCTCGGCCACATCCGGGGCGCCTCGGCGCTCTTCGGCCAACCAGGCATGGGCATTCTCAATCGCCTTTTCGCCTCCTTTGACGGCAACATACATCGCTTAACCCTCCGCTCTGATCTGGGTACTGCGCGGCAGGGCCGCGACCTTGTCACCGCAGGTAAAGAAGAAGTCACATCCCAAAGGGAAAAGAGCCGCATTACGTTGCAACGCAGGGATATCGGGTAGGTTCAAGCCTGCGCTCTGCTTGATACCGGGACCGTGCAAAATGGCACCGGACTGATCCAGGCTGTCACGCTCAACAATCAGAGTGGTTGACCGATCCGGATACTCGGCAGTTCCGATGCGATAGCGATCCAGCCCACCAATTCCGCCCCAAGTGCCGACGGCGAAATCCGCCTCGGCAGCAGGAACCAGCGGCGCGCCGGTGTGGAAGGTCAGCCATTCGCGCAGAGCGTCGGTGTCGAGCTCACCCGCCAGATGTACCTTGGATTCCGGGTCGCATAAAGTCAGCAACAAGGTGCCCGCTGCTACCGACAAAGGCGCTGGGGGCACGGCCCCTGACAGGCTGCGGATTTCGCCTGGGCATGCCATCACCGTCATCGCCGCGCGAAAAGCATGTGCGGAATCAACCGGTATGTTCTGGAACCCGCCCGAGAATTGAGTTTGCGCAGTCATCAATCTTCTCCCCGAACCAGCGTGAAGAATTCTACTTTGGTTGCCGCCGCCTTTGCCGCCCGCGCGATTTTGACCGCCTGCATTTTCTGTTCCAGCGGACCGAGCAGGTTTTCCTGCACATGGTCTGCTGCCGCAGTCTGCATCATCGCATCAATCACAGCTGCAGCTTCGGCCTTGGGCTTTGACCGGCCCTGAACATAGCCATGTCCAACCGTGCCATCCTGCAAGACCACCGAGCAGCGCGTGACCGTCATTTCACCCAGGTTGAACGGCGCCCCGGTGGCGCCGGTACGTCCGCGCACCATCACGCCGCCCACTTCGGGGCTGCGCAGCCATTCAAAGCCGGGACGGTCCGTGAGACCCTCCCACAGCGCCAACGTGGCTTCATCTGGCGCGCGGGCCAACAGGCCCATCCAGGTCTTACGCACCTCGGTCGCGGAATCTGTCTGTTGTGTCATCAAAGCCTCTTGGCGGGGTTGTCTACTTATCCTATACAACTATACAAATCATAGACCGCCGCCCGGCGACTCGCAATCGCAACTGTGTGAATTTTTGGTGACATGAACAAAACGCCGATCTGGAAAAGCATCGCCCTAAGCCTGACGTCGGACATTGCCGAAGGGCGATATCAAACCGGTGACCGGCTGCCGACCGAAGCGCAACTGGCCGCAACGCATGGCGTTAACCGCCACACGGTTCGTCGGGCGCTGTCTGACATGGCCGACCAGGGGCTGGTCCATTCTAGGCGCGGGGCCGGTGTATTCGTCGCCACCCGACCAACCGAGTATCCGATTGGTAAGCGGGTGCGATACCACAAGAGCATCTCGGCCAACGGCAAGATGCCCGGCAAGAAGATCCTCGCCCTGACCACACGGGCCGCGGATGAAGCCGAGGCCGATGCATTGGGGCTTGAAACCGGCGACACGGTGCATGTCTATGACGGTTTGTCTCTGGCCGACGGGCAACCCATCGGCCTGTTTCAAAGCGTTTTTCCGGCCAAGCGATTTCCTGACATTCTGCAGATTCTAACCGAAACCCAATCCGTCACCAAAGCCCTGCAAAGATGCGATGTGCCAGATTACACGCGCATCTCAACCCGCCTGACCGCGCGCGCGGCCACGGCAACTCAAGCTCTGCACCTGCACCTGCCCGAGGGCGCACCAGTCTTGTTTTCGATCGGCATCAATGCAGACCCCGATGGCAATCCTGTCGAGTACGGAAGAACAACCTTTGCCGGAGAGCGAGTCACGCTGACCCTGAACGAGGATTGATCCCGTAGGTCTCCCGCCCGTCTTCAACCTCCTATCGGAGGTCTCATCCCGTTGGGCGTAGCGCCGCGCAAAGCGCGGCGCCCGGCCCAAGGCCGCAAAGGGGAATCGGCGAAACCGATGCTTCTGCGAGCGCGGAGCACCCAGGGTCACAGGGCCAGCTATTCGTATTTCTCCAAAAACGCCTCAGCCTCTAGTTTGCGAAAATCCGGCAATGCGTCACGCAAGCGGCTGTTGTCCCAGTCCCACCAGGCCAACTGCTCCATCCGATCCGCAACCGCTTGTGGGAACCTGGGGCGGAGTGGTTGGGCCGCCACCCCAGCAACGATCATGTAGGGCGGCACGTCTTTGGTCACCAGCGCCCCGGATGCGATGACCGCACCATTACCGATTGTCACCTCGGGCTTGATGATCGCTCCGTGACCGATCCATGTGTCATGCCCGATAAATGCGATCCGGCTTGCGCGATGGGCAAACCACTCCGCATCATCCTCGGCATCGTCCCAATAGTCAGCCGACCGATAGCTAAAATGATGCAGCGAGGCCTTTTGCAACGGGTGATCCGTAGCGCCGATCCGGGTAAAGCTGGCAATGTTCGAAAACTTACCGATCCTTGCATTAGCGATGTCGCAGGTCCGGTCGCAATAGGAATAGTCGCCCCAGACCGCGTTGGCGATCCGGCTGCCGGTGCCAATCTCGACAAATGCACCAAAGCTGCTGTTGGTAATCTGGCAATCGGGATGGATGAACGGTTCATCCGCGCGCAATCGTGCGATAGTCCTGACCTTTCAAGCTGCGCTCACGGCAGAATAAAATCTTTGGTTTTCGCGTTGCTCGGCTTGCTCTTCTTGCCGCTGTCGCCCTGGATCAAACGACGCCGTAACCAGCCCGAGAACCAATCCATCAACATCACCATGAGAATGATCAGAACGATGTAATAGGCGACCTCTTCCCAATCTTTCTGAGTGATGATCGCCTGCGTCAGCAACAGACCAATGCCGCCGCCAGTAATCGCGCCAATTATGGTCGCGCTGCGGGTGTTGGATTCGAGAAAGTACAAAAGCTGGCTCAACAGCACGGGAGTGATCTGTGGGATCACGCCAAAGCGATAGCGCTGCGGCGCATTCGCACCGGTCGACTGCACGCCCTCGATCTGCTTCTCATCCACATTCTCCAGCGCTTCTGAGAATATCTTGCCGAATGTCCCGGTATCGGTCACCAGAATTGCCAGCGCTCCGGTCAACGGCCCTGGGCCGAAGGCCCGTGCCAGAACAACGGTCCAGATCAAGGCGTCCACACCGCGTACAAAGTCGAACACCCGCCGTGTGGCAAAGCGCACCGACCGCAAGGGGTTAAAGTTCCGCGTCGCCAGGAACGCCAGTGGCAAGGCGATAATCCCTGCCCCCATGGTGCCCAGAAACGCCATCAGGATCGTCTCAAAGATGGCCCAGGCCACATCCTGATGCCGCCAGATCTTGTTGGTCCAGAAATCGTTGAAAATAGCACTGGCCTCACCGGCGGTGGCGCGGCTGACCAACTCGGGGAAAGATTTGCCATAATACGGGCTGTCGAGGGTGAACCAAAACAGCTCCCACCCTGGGAAATAGCGAAACACTTCGGACCGGTTGCGGGTCACGGTCAGACGCCCGGCATCGGTGGTGATCGCCAGCCGATTTTTCGAGACATTGATCCAGTCTGGAACATCGCCCGCCGGTAACTCTGCTTGCACCCCAGAGGCCCGGCTGGGCGTAGCGCGCACGACGCCATAGCCAGGGATATCGTATTCGATTGTCTCGGGGCCGAAACGCACCACGTGACCATCTTCCAGGTCAATGATCGTGGTTTCGCCCAACGCCACCCAGTCGGGTGCGGTCCCGTCAGGATAGGTGCCTTTGCGGTCCCCTTCGACCGCAACGGACACATCACCATTGCGGTTATCCCGCGTGACATGGGTTTTGTAGCTGTAACTGTCGGCAACAAGCGTCTTGCCGTTTTCCCAATTTGCACGCCCGGCAATACCAGGCACGTCAAAGGCAAAGAACACGTAAATCAGGTAAAAAGCGACAAGGCCGGGCAACCCGAAATTCACGATCCGTTTGCGGTTGAACAGACGACCGGCCTCGGCCTTGAGGTCATCTGTCGACAGATCAGTGGCAAAGGTCGTCATGCCGAAGCTCCTTTTTCCGACCCGTGGGTCAGGCGATCCCGCAGATAGCCGGACAGCTGATCCACGACCATGATTGTGACAAAAAGCAGAAGGAAAATGGCCGCAGCCTCATCATAGCGCCCCTGCCCCCAGGACATCGCATTGCGCAGCTCATAGCCCAGACCGCCAGCACCGACGAAACCCAGAATGGCAGAGGCACGGATGTTGATTTCGAACCGCAGCAAGGCATAGCTGACATAGTTCGGTCCGACCTGCGGGATCACGCCCAGATACATCCGTTGCGACCAGTTTGCGCCCACGGAATGCAGCCCCTCAACCGGCTTCAGCGAAGCGTTCTCGTTCACTTCCGAGAACAGCTTGCCCAACGCGCCGGCGGTATGGATGGCAATCGCAATCATTGCCGGAACCGGACCGCCGCCGAGAATGAAGATCAAAACCAGCGCGATAACGATTTCAGGGATGGCCCTGCAGATATCGGAAATCCGACGAAACAATGGGATCAGAGATGGCCACTGCGCCATGCCCCGTGTCGACATCAGGGCAAGAAATGTCCCCACAATCGTACCGATCAGGGTTGATGCTGCCGCGATATTGATCGTCTCAATCAGGGCCGGAAAGAACCGGATCAGATTTTCCGGCATCGCGCCGATCTTTTCCCACGCTTCCGAGAGAACTTCGGCCGGATAGTCGAAAACCCTGCGCCAACCATCAACGAAACTGCCTGCGTTTCGATCATCCGCAGTGCGGAACCCTGCGGCCATCAAAGCCACAAACAGGATCAGGAGAATGCCGCCATAAGCCCGTTTTCGCCGGGTCATTTCTGAGTATTCGTCGCGGATCTGATCGACACTGTGGGACCCTGCGGTCAGGTCTGTCATAGAATGCTCCTGAGAAAACGGGGTCCGGTATAACACCGGACCCCGATCATGTGAGTTGCAGGCTTAGTTCGACTTCAGCTTACGCGCTTCGATGATGACCTCGTAGGCTTCGTGCGTGATGGGATCAAAGCTCTTGGCTTCGCCTGCTGCCACGCCGTAGAAACACTCGCGGTCTTTTTCATCCAGCGTGTTCCACAATTCAGTGACCTGAACTTTGACATCTTCGGGCAAGGCCTTGCGCAGAACGACCGGGCCTTCCGGGATCGGCGCCGATTTCCAGATCTCGACCAGATCGTTCATGTCGACCAGACCGGCATCAACAGCGCGGCGCAGCGCGCCCGACTGATAGCCGTCTTCCCAATCGCCCAGACCGTCGGCCCAGGTCACGCCGCCGTCAACGTCACCGTTGTTTACCGCAACGATAGTCTGTTCGTGACCGCCGGTGAATTTGACCTCACCGAAGTAATCGCCCGAGTCCATGGTCGCACCGGTGGCCTGTGGAATCTCGATCGAAGGGATCAGGTAGCCCGAGGTCGAGTTCGGATCACCAAAACCAAAGGCCTTACCCTTCATGTCGTCCAGCGAAGCGATTCCGCTGTCTTTGCGCGCAAAGCCTACCGAGTAGTAGCCATAGCCGCCATCACTGTTGACCTTGACCAGAACCGGCTCAACCGCTTCGGGATCGCTCAGATAGGTTTTGGCGTAACCCGACGCACCCAACCAAGCGACGTCAATCGTGCCACCCAGCAGGCCCTGAATCACACCGTTATAATCGGCAGGGGCGAACAGCTTGGTCGGAACGCCCAACAGCTCTTCGGTGTATTCGCGCAGGCATTCGTTTTTGCTCATTCGGTCTTGGGCGTTTTCGCCGCCCAGAATACCAATGCGGAATTCGCTTATTTCCTGCGCCATAGCGGGCGCGGCCATGGCAGTGGTCGCAACAAGGGCAGCAATTAGGTTTTTCATCTGTCTCTCTCCAGGTTGATGTCCCCGACCTCTCATCGGGTCGGGCGATGAAAGGTGGTTGGGGTGGCTCAGATGGTGGCTTCGGCTTCCATCAGGGCCTTCTGGGTGGCGTCGAGCGTTTCGATCTCGGTCGAGGTGGCCTCTTCCGAGAAACTCGCATCGGCCCCATAGATCTCGCGGGCGACGCCGGTGGTCAGTTGTTCGGGCAACCCGTCAAAGACGATGCGGCCGTCGCGCATGCCGACAACGCGGTCGCAATAGCGGCGCGCGGTATCCAGCGTGTGCAAGTTGGCGATGACCGTGCGGCCATCCTCTTCGTGGATGCGGCGCAGGGCCTGCATCACCACCTGGGCATTCATCGGGTCCAGCGATGCGATCGGCTCATCCGCTAGAATGATTTTGGGGTCCTGCATCAAAGCCCGCGCGATGGCGACACGCTGCTGCTGTCCACCCGACAGCGCCTCGGCCCGTTTCGGCGCATGTTCGGCGATGCCCAGACGATCCAGAATGTCGATGGCGCGGTGGATGTCCTCCATCGGGAACAGGTTGAACATGGTGGCCAGTGTCGATTGGCGGTTCAGTGTGCCATGCAGCACGTTCGACACCACATCCATGCGCGGCACCAGATTGAACTGCTGAAAGATCATGGCGCATTCGGCCTGCCACGCCCGCTTCTCTCGCCCCTTCAACTGGGTGACATCGCGGCCTTCGAACAGGATCTTGCCTTCGCTGGAATCGGTCAGGCGATTGACCATCCGCAAAAGGGTGGATTTCCCGGCGCCGGATCGCCCGATGATGCCGATCATGCACGGCTTGTCTACATCCAAAGTCGCCGCATCCACGGCTATGTTTTCGCCGAAGCGTTTGGTCAGTTTGTCGATACGCAGCACAGGCCACCCCCAATTCGTCTTGGCGGTCAGCTACAGCCACTGTTCAACGGCTGTGTGTCAGTAAGGTGAAAGTTTTGTTACGGCGCGATTGTCGCGGGGGCTATCCATCATCTGACCTCAACGCTATACGCATCCTCAACTGTTCAGATGACACGAGGCCACCATGAGCTTTGACCGCACTATCAAGATCGCCCCGTCGATCCTGTCCGCCGATTTCGCCAATTTCGGTGCCGAGATTCAGGCCATCGAGGCGCAGGGCGCCGACTGGGTGCATATCGACGTGATGGATGGCCATTTTGTCCCCAACCTGACCTTTGGTCCACCCGCCGTCAAAGCCTTTCGTCCGCATGTCAAAACGGTGATGGACGTGCATCTGATGATCACCCCAGTCGATCACTACATTCAGGCCTATGCGGATGCTGGGGCCGATGTCCTGACCGCCCATATCGAGGCAGGGCCGCATTCGCACCGCACCTTGCAGGCCATCCGCGCTGCAGGAATGAAGGCCGGTATCGCGCTGAACCCGGGCACTCCGGCCGAAGCGGTGGAGCACCTGTTGGATCTGACCGATCTCATCTGCGTTATGACCGTAAACCCCGGCTTTGGCGGCCAGAAGTTCATCGACATGACCAGCAAAATCCGCCGCCTGCGCCAGATGATTGGCGACCGTCCCGTCCATATTGAGATTGATGGCGGCGTTGATCCAAACACCGCCCCGCTGGTCGCGGCCGCAGGCGCCGACGTTCTGGTTGCCGGCTCAGCTGTGTTCAAAGGTGGATCGGTAGATCAGCCCGGGGTCTATGGCGACAACATCCGCGCCGTGCGGGCCGCTGCGAATTCCGCGCTGTAACTCATTATTCCTGGCGCATGCCCGAAATCACCCTGTGCATGAGGTCCAGAAACTGACGTTGTTCCTCGGCGCTCAGCCCCGCAAGCGCCTGCGCGTTTACGGTCTGGGCGGCCTCATATGCCTCCGCGCGTATCCCTGACGCCTTTTCGGTCAACCAGATCAGCTGAGCTCTGGCATCGGTTGGGTTTTTGGTTCTCTTGACCAAACTGTCCCGCTCCATCCGGTTGAGCGTGTTGGCCAACGTCGCCTGCTCGACGTCGATTTTGCCAAGCAGCTCTTTTTGCGACACGCCGTCCTTTTGCCAAAGCTCCAGCAAAATGGGGAATTGCCCAACGACGATCCCCAAAGGAGAGATACGCTGCTGCAGGTCCCGGGCAAACAAGCGCGCCATGTGATTGACCAGATATCCGGCAGAGTCTTCTTTCGTGAAATCCATGTCGGATAAATACACTTGCATAGCATGCTATGCAATATTATATAGCTTGCTATGTTATTTTCTGAAAGAGGATCAAAGAATGGCACGCATCGTAGAACTGGACGAAATCGCAACCCTGGCTGACCAGATGGAAACCGAGGAAGGCCCCGTCGTTCTGATCAACCTGTTCACGGTTGACGCCAAGGACGAAGACGCCCTGCTGACCGCCTGGTCCCACGACGCGGATTTCATGAAATCGCAACCGGGATACATCTCGACGCAACTGCACAAAGGCATCGCCAACAGCGCGACCTTCGTGAACTATGCTGTCTGGCAAGATGTGAAGAGTTTCCGTCAGGCCTTTACCAATCCTGAATTCCAAAGCCGTATCGCCGACTACCCGGACAGCGCAGTGACGCGACCACATCTTCTGCGCAAGCTGACGGTCGACAACCACTGTGTTGCCTAAGGCAAAAAGTGGAGGCGACCCATGATCAGAACAATCCACCCCATCGCTGGAGTTATCGGATTTCTAACAATCCTGACATTCTGGACATCTACTTTGTACAGCGAGATCTTCGCTTCCCACGCGACCGTGGCATCAGTAAAAACCATGATCGTCTATGGCCTGTTCTTGCTGGTCCCGGCCATGGTAATTGTCGGCGCCACAGGAATGTCGATGGGAAGCCGGCGCAAAGATGCTTCGGCATTGGCCAAAAAGAAAAGAATGCCGATCATCGCAGCCAACGGCCTGCTTATTCTGGTACCCGCAGCACTCTACCTGAAAGCAAAGGCCGGAGCCGGGGCCTTCGACACCAGCTTCTACCTTGTTCAGGTCATCGAATTGGTCGCTGGTGCCACCAATCTGACATTGATGGGTATGAGTATCCGTGACGGCCGGGCAATGACCGCGCGCAGGCGCAGTCAGTCCCAGAAATAAAGATGCATTCCAAACAGAAAAAGCCCGCCCCCGTTTGGGGCGGGCTTTTTTGTTTCGACGGTTAGGTCTGAGACTATTCGACGAACGATCTCATCACCGCCTCCGATCACTCAACACTCATT